>JAUYFR010000167.1 GCA_030690855.1 Gallionellaceae bacterium | reverse complement strand
AGACTATCGCCATGGCCATTGCAAACACCAAGGCATTCACCTTAGCCGGCGGTGGTGACACGATTGCTGCAATTCAAAAATATGACATCTTTGACAAAGTGTCGTACATCTCGACAGCCGGTGGGGCGTTCCTTGAGTTCTTGGAAGGCAAGACATTGCCAGCGGTAGAAATCTTGGAACAACGTGCTGCAAAATAATTAACACTAGGAATCACATGCTTCGTAGAACAAAAATAGTAGCAACTTTAGGCCCCGCAACCAATGACCTTAAATCGTTGGAAGCGATCATCCGCGCTGGCGTGGATGTGGTACGTATGAATTTCTCTCACGGCTCTGCTCAAGATCACATGAATCGAGCAACTATTGTGCGCACAGCGGCGGCTAATGCTGGACGCACTGTGGGTATTTTGGCTGACTTACAAGGTCCAAAGATTCGTGTCAGAAAATTTCAAAACGACAAGATTAACTTGGCACCTGGCGATATTTTCATTCTCGATGCGGAATGGAACGAGCTGGGCAATCAAGAGCGTGTTGGTTTGGATTACAAAGAGCTGCCCAATGATGTTGTCAAAGGTGATGTTCTGCTTTTGAATGACGGCATGTTGGAGTTTGATGTAACCGAAGTTAAAGGCACGCAAGTTATCTGCAAAGTTGTTCGCGGTGGCATATTGTCAAACAACAAAGGTATCAATCGTAAAGGTGGCGGACTGACTGCGCCAGCACTGACGGACAAAGACAAAGAAGACATCAAGACCGCAGTTATGATTGAAGCGGATTACTTGGCGGTTTCATTTCCGCGTTCAGCGGATGACATGAAACTGGCGCGTCAATTAATGCACGATGCAGGTGGTAAATGCATGTTGATGGCAAAGATTGAGCGTGCGGAAGCGATTCCTGTGTTGGCTGAAATTATTGATGCTTCTGATGCCATCATGGTGGCGCGTGGCGATCTTTCGGTTGAAGTGGGCGATGCAGCCGTACCCGGTTTGCAAAAGCGCATGATTAAAATGGCGCGCGCTCGCAACAAACTGGTGATTACCGCAACGCAAATGATGGAGTCGATGATTACCAATCCGATTCCGACACGCGCCGAGGTTTCAGATGTTGCAAACGCCGTGTTAGATGGCACCGATGCGGTGATGTTGTCGGCAGAAACAGCGGTAGGTGACTATCCCGTTGAAACTATCGATGCGATGGTACGTATCTGTAAGCAAGCCGAAAAAGAAATCGAAAGCAGCGGCGCCGACCATCGTTTAGAGCATACAAAGTTTACACGTGTGGACCAGTCGATTGCGATGTCAGCGTTGTACGCAGCCTCTCACTTTAAGGTGAAAGCAATTGTTGCTTTAACGCAATCTGGCTCAACCGCATTGTGGATGTCGCGCGTAAACGCAGGAGCGCCAATCTTCGCATTGACACCAATTAAGGGTACGTTAAGTAAAGCAACATTGTTTAGTGGCGTGCATCCAGTTGCATTTAAACCAACATCAAAAGATCCATCGGAAACACTAATTGAAGCCGAAAATGAGCTGATTAAAATCGGCGCTGTTGAAGAGGGTGATTTGATCGTGATGACGATAGGTGAATCGGTTGGTAAGGCCGGCCACACCAACACAATGAAAATTGTTAAAGTGGGCGATCATAAAAAATAAACGCATTTAAGATTTTTTGATTAATCAGTAAGGAGAAAAAAATGGCACTCGTATCGTTGCGTCAATTACTAGATCATGCTGCAGAGCACAGCTATGGCTTGCCTGCATTTAACGTAAACAACTTAGAGCAAGTTAAAGCTATTATGGAAGCGGCTGATGAAACTAACAGCCCAGTCATCATGCAGGGTTCTGCGGGCGCACGTAAATATGCTGGCGAGCCATTCTTGCGCCACCTGATCGAAGCGGCTGTCGAAATGTATCCACACATTCCAGTGGTTATGCACCAAGACCACGGCGCGTCCCCTTCTGTTTGTATCAACGCGATTAAGTCTGGATTCTCCAGCGTGATGATGGACGGCTCTTTGATGACTGACGGCAAGACACCTTCATCATTTGAATACAACGTAAACGTTACTCGCAATGTAGTCGAAATGTCTCATGCAGTAGGGGTTTCGGTTGAGGGTGAGTTGGGTTGCTTGGGTTCTTTAGAGTCAGGCCACGGCGAAAAAGAAGACGGCCACGGCGCTGAAGGTGTTTTGAGTCACGACCAGTTGTTGACTGACCCAAATGAGGCGGCTGAATTTGTTAAAGCAACTCAAGTGGACGCCTTGGCGATTGCGATTGGTACATCACACGGCGCGTACAAATTCACCAAGCCGCCCACAGGCGACACTTTGGCGATTAGCCGTATCAAAGAAATTCATGCTCGCATTCCTAACACACACCTTGTTATGCACGGATCTTCTTCAGTGCCACAAGAGTGGTTGAAAATCATCAACGAATTTGGTGGCCAGATGCCGCAGACTTACGGCGTGCCAGTTGAAGAAATTGTTGAAGGCATCAAGCACGGCGTGCGTAAAGTGAATATCGACACTGACTTGCGTATGGCATCTACCGGCGCAACTCGCCGCTATTTGGCAGGCAATCCAAAAGACTTCGATCCACGTAAGTTTTTAGCTGAAACAACCAAAGCAATGCGCGCAATTTGCAAAGCACGCTACGAGGCTTTTGGCGCTGCCGGTCAGGCTGGCAAGATCAAGCCAATCGCTTTGGATGCAATGGCAATGCGTTACATTAAAGGCGAACTGAACGCGATTGTAAAATAAGATTACTCAATATAATCAATAACATAGAGCGGCCTTCGGGTCGCTTTTTGTTTAGGCGAACAAATAAAGTGTTAAACGAAAAACAAACAAGACAGTTGTTTAAACTCAGGTGGACAGCCTTCATCATCGTCGGGCTGGCCTATATTCTGTCGTTTTTTCATCGTTTTGCACCCGCTGCAATCTCAGGAGATTTACAGCAGGCATTTCACGCAAGTGGTAGCGCCTTGGGTGGTTTAGCCGCTACTTATTTTTATGTCTATATGCTGATGCAAATTCCCACGGGAATTTTGGTGGATACGCTCGGCCCGAAACGCATCGTCACTTTCGGCGGCATTATTGGTGGAGTAGGCGCAGCGATGTTTGGTATGGCAGACACTTTAATGGTCGCCTCAGTTGGTAGGCTGCTTGTTGGCTTGGGTGTTTCAGTCACATTCATCGCGATGTTAAAACTGAATGCGACATGGTTTCATGATCGGCACTTCGCCACGGTAACTGGCGCAACGATTCTGTTGGGCAATGCCGGATCATTACTTGCGGCATCGCCGCTGGCGTGGTCGTTAAATTTCGTTTCTTGGCGTACGGTATTTGAAATCGTTGGGTTTATTTCGCTGCTGCTAGCCGCGCTTACATGGTGGCTGGTGCGCGATAACCCAAGCCAAGCAAATCTACCGAGCTTGCGCGAGCTAGATGGCAAAGAGGCACATCCACAACATAATGCCCATTGGTATGACGGCTTACTCATCGTGTTAAAAAACAAAGATACATGGCCCGGCCTGTGGGTGAATCTAGGCTTGGCAGGTTCGCTTTTTGCCTTCGCCGGATTATGGGCCGTGCCCTATTTGCGTGATGTACATGGCATGAGCCGTGGGATGGCAACTGAGCATACAACCTTGCTCCTGGCAGGTTTTGCTTTGGGCGCATTTTTTATCGGCACATTGTCAGACCGAATAGGACGCCGCAAACCAATCATGATGGTGGGCGCTTTGATTTATAGTTTGTGTTGGGTGCCGATGCTCTTTAATTGGTCGATGGATAATTTTGCTACTCACGCACTTTTTTTGCTGATGGGGCTAAGTGCGCCGAGTTTTACTTTGAGCTGGTCGTGTGCAAAAGAAGTAAATCCGCACGCACTCTCCGGCATGGCGACTAGCGTGGTGAATATTGGAGGCTTTCTTGGTACAGCGATCATGCAGCCATTGGTGGGGTGGTCGATAGACCATCAACATGCGATAACGGCAAACGTTGCACTAAGTGCAAATGACTATCAAGCAGGAATACTCATTCTGCTGGGCTTTTCACTGGTGGGATTGATCGCCACCTGTTTCATTCGTGAAACTTATGGCCACTACATCAATTGAAAATTAAATCAGGAATAGATCTTTAGAGAGGTTCACATAGCGGACTATCCTCACATCAGCTTTGTAGACGAGGACTAAACCGCTTCGCGGTATGGGCGCTGCGTAGTCGAGTTTGAAGTGAGTTTTAAGTGTGCTGGCGGTTGACAGAAAAGCACCGCAGCTTATGTTGAGAAGTGAGGCAATCCGCCTCATTTTTCGATAGGAGCAGCATCATGAACTCAACGACACACACTATCAGTCCGTTGCGC
>JAUYFR010000147.1 GCA_030690855.1 Gallionellaceae bacterium | reverse complement strand
CAACTCGCCAACGTCCACCTCGCTGCCATCGAACACCAGCACAGCATCGTGTTTCTGCACAGCGTGAACGAAGGCGCGGCGAGCCAAAGCTATGGCCTGCAAGTAGCAGCTTTAGCGGGCGTGCCCAACGACGTGATCCGCGCCGCAAAGAAACAACTGCTCAAGCTAGAACAGAACAGCGCAGCGCAGAATCCGCAGGGGGATTTGTTTGATCAGAGGCCAGTGGTGAAAGAAGAAGAACCGGAAGAACATCCACTCGTTGCAGCGCTGCGCGATTTGCAGCCGGATGAGATGAGTCCGAAGGAAGCATTAGAAAAGCTATACCAGTTAAGAAAGCTGCTGTAGTTAGGATGAATTTCTGAGGCGAACTACTATAAGCGATGCGAAAGAAAATATTTCTTCACCCTATCGAACTTCATTCCCTCGCACCAAGCAAGCCTCCATTAGGACAACCTTGGAACGGTTGCGGCGTTTGCTGTGCAACTGAGCCCTGCCCTGTCGCGGTAATATTTTTACTTCAACGCTCGGGCCGCTGTCGTGCACTCGTTTGGCAAGATGAACGCAATCGTTACCTCTGCGGCATGGTTGCCGCGCCACATCATTACTCGTTATTTATTCCCAAATTATTTAGCCGTATGATGGGCAGCGTTTTCTTGCGCCGCATCGCCTCGGGCATTGGCTGCGACTCAGAAATAGAGCTCGAAGATTAAGGCTTGCTAGTCGCCCTCAAACTCGCATAAAGCGAATACTTTTTGCCCATGCTTTTCTAAGCGCTTGCGACCGCCGATATCTGGCAAATCAACAATGAAGCAACACTCCACAATTTGCCCGCCCATTTTGTCGATCAGCTTGCATGCTGCTTCCGCCGTGCCGCCTGTCGCGATCAGATCATCTACCAGCAAAATCTTTTCGCCTTTCGAAACGGCGTCAGTGTGTATCTCGATTCGGTCAGTGCCATATTCCAATTCGTAGTCATGACCAATCGTTTCTGCGGGGAGCTTGCCTTTTTTACGAATGGGAATAAATCCTTTACCTAAGGCATAAGCCAGTGGCGCACCGAGAATAAATCCCCGTGATTCAATGCCCGCAATCTTGTCGATTTTTACGTCTTTGTAGCGACGCACCAATTCATCCACCATCATGCGCATACCGATAGGGTCTTTCAGCAGAGTGGTGATGTCGCGAAACATGATGCCTTGTTTCGGATAGTGGGGAACGGTGCGGATTTTTGACTTGATGGGCATGATTTATTTTTAACTCCGTTTTTTGTATTCGACAAATTTCGCTTGTACTTCGTGCATCTGCTGCGCAGTGAGGATTTTCGGCTCACCTGCTTGCAACATGCGCCAATAAATTTCGCAGACAAATTCAACCTCTTCGGTCACGGCGAGTGCGTCATACAAATCTGCACCCAACGCGATCATGCCGTGATTACCCAACAAGCATGCCTTACGATCATGCAACGCTTCGAGCGCGTTGTCAGATAACGCTTGCTCGCCAAACACGGTGTAAGGCGTGCAGCGAATACTATCGCCACCCGCTAATGCAATCATGTAATGTACCGGCGGCACATCTTTACGCAGACAGGCGATGGTGGTGGCATTAACGGAATGTGTGTGAATCACCGCATTAATTTCAGGACGAGCTTTAAGAATGTCACAGTGAAAGCGCCACTCGCTGGAAGGCTTACCTCCGCTCAACACATTGCCACTCAAATCTAAATGTACCAAGCTTGAGGTATTCATTTCAGAAACTGGCAGCGCTGACGGTGTAATGAGCAAGCCTTCTCCATAGCGCACGGAGGCGTTGCCTGCGGTGCCGCGATTCAGACCTAACTCGACAAGTTTGCGAGAAGTTTCGAGTAGTTGCTGCCGTAGTGAAAGCTCTGTCATGTCATTCCTTTAGTATTCGCCCAGCAACCGCTTGCAACTTCTGTTTCATCCCAGCATCACGTGCCTCTGGCGCTGTAATGAGTGCATATTGCAAAGCACTGCGGCAACCACAATCACACGCCTTGGCATCCGCCCCAACACGCGGCACCACATGTTTCACCAAGGTTTTTGCCTTGTCCGCATTCGCCAGCAACACTTTAATAATTTGCTCCACCGTGACGTGATCATGGTCTGGATGCCAGCAATCGTAATCGGTCACCATTGCCACGGTGGCATAGCAAAGTTCAGCTTCACGAGCGAGTTTAGCTTCGGGCATATTGGTCATGCCGATCACATCGCAACCCCATTGCCGATAAAGCTCAGATTCAGCCAAGCTAGAAAACTGCGGCCCTTCCATCACCAGATAAGTGCCGCCACGGAGGGCATGAATGCCTGCTTCTTTGGCCGCAGCCTCAATATGATCACCTAGACGTTTACACACGGGGTGCGCCATCGAGACATGCGCTACCAAACCCGTACCGAAAAAAGATTTTTCACGAGCGAAAGTACGGTCGATGAATTGGTCAACAATGACGAAAGTACCTGGGGAAAGATGTTCGCGCAAAGAGCCGACGGCGCTCACTGAAATGACATCAGTCACGCCTATGCGTTTGAGCGCATCAATGTTGGCGCGGAAATTAATTTCGGACGGCGGAATTTTATGGCCCCGACCATGACGGGGCAGAAAGGCCAGCTTCACGCCATTCAATTCACCAAACAATAGTTCGTCTGATGGAACACCAAATGACGACTCCACCTTTTCCCAACGTTTATTTTCCAACCCAGCGATGTCATACACGCCGCTACCTCCAATGATACCTATGCTTGCTTGCCCCATAATTCCTCCGTTTCGCAATAGGGTGGGATTGAAACAGGAAACTACTTTTTGCTCAAGGTGAATACCCCATTATGATTACCCGACTGCCCCCCATTTGCCCGTAACAAAGTTGCCTGACTGTTCTACAATAAGCGCTTGTTTAACTAAGTACAGGAGCATGAAATGAAAGTAAACGTTGGTGGTATAGATCGTATTCTGCGTATCGTAGTGGGATTGGCATTAATCGGCGTTGCCTTGGCTGGCATTAGCCCATTTGGATGGATCGGCCTTGTGCCTTTACTTACCGGTGCTTTCCAATTTTGCCCGTTCTACCCAATGCTTGGCATGAACACTTGCCCGATGGAAAAGAAAGACTAATTAATTGTTTATATTGACTTATTTTGCCCGATTTTTTCGGGCACTTTTTTAACGTGCAAAAGTTAAGGATCTCTCATGAAAAAATCAATTGCCCTTTCCGCTTTATTTGTTTTAGCAACGTCTGCTGCTTATGCCGCTGACGACATCAGTAAACTTAAGGAAGAAAGCATTGCGGTGATTGGGCCTTTCGCCAAACAACTCAGCGAAGCCAATCAAAAAGCAGTGAAAGAAGGCGGCCCTGCTTCAGCAATCGTGGTGTGCAAAGATATTGCGCCTGCAATGGCCGGTGAAATTTCACGCAACAAAGGTTGGAAATTAAGCCGTGTTAGCTTAAAAGTGCGCAACCCATTGCTCGGCACGCCTGATGCATGGGAGCAGAAAACACTACAAGACTTTGAAGCTCGTTATGCTAAAGGTGAGAAGCCAGAAACGATTGCTGCTGCTGAAATTGTGGATGAGCCCGCTGGCAAATCTTTCCGTTTCATGAAAGCAGTCGCTCTGCAACAAGGTTGCCTTGGCTGCCACGGCACGCCTGAGCAAATTTCTCCAGAAGTAAAAGCAAGCCTCGCTAAAGACTATCCAAACGACAAAGCGACTGGCTACAGCGTTGGGCAAATTCGTGGCGCGGTCAGCATCAAGCGTCCTCTGTAATTTTTCAACACTTAGGGGTGTGCGTTGCACACCCCTATTTTTTTAAGGAAATAAAAATGGCCCTCACTCCTCACGAATTAGTTGTTGAAGCAAAATCAAATATTAAAGAAATTACTGTGGATGGCGCAGTACAAGAAGCCGCCAATGGCACGCTGATTCTCGATGTGCGCGAACCCTTTGAATTTGAAGCCGGCCGCTTGGCAAACGCGGTTAACATCCCTCGCGGCTTGCTTGAATTTAAAACATTAGACCATCCTGCGTTAGCCGCTAAAGATGCCAAGATCGTGATTTATTGCCGCACTGGTGGGCGCTCTGCCTTGGCCGCCTTCAGTTTGGCACGTCTAGGTTACACCGGCATAATGTCGATGGAGGGTGGCGTAGAGGCTTGGGGCAAGCAAGGGCACGCTCTGGTTACCGATACAACGTCGTACACCTAAGCCAGACAAACCGGAACCCAAAAAGTGGTTCTTGTAAGAGACTAATCACCACTTCAATCCAAAACGCCTGATGCCCGCAAGGTTTATCAGGCGTTTTGCTTTGCGTGATCGGGAATATAATTAACGTATGAAAAATACTGCTCAAACTGATCTGCAAATTACCGGCATGCACTGTGCCGCCTGCTCTACGCGTTTAGAAAAAGTACTGAATCAATTGCCCGATGTACAAGCCTCGGTGAGTATCGCTACCGAGAAAGCGCACATCGTTTACGACCCAAACAAAATTTCCGTACCCGAACTCATCAAAACCATTCAGAGCACTGGCTTCAATGGACATTTGATGCGCGATTTTGCTGCCGAAAAATTAGCGCGCGCAGCCGCTTATCGCCAACAACAAATTCAATTTTATATTTCGGTCGCGCTCACACTGCCGCTACTCATTGAAATGTTATTGATGTTTTCAGGCCAGCATTTTATGTTGCCGGGCTGGCTGCAGTTTGCGCTTGCAACGCCGGTGCAATTTTGGATTGGCCGACGCTTCTACACAGGCTCGTTCAGCAGCTTACGCAGTGGCGGTGCGAATATGGATGTACTGGTCGCACTAGGCACTAGCGCGGCTTATTTTTTCAGCTTCGCCGTGCTGTTTTTTCAACTCGATCAACCGCTTTACTTTGAAGCCAGCGCAACGCTGATCACTTTAGTTTTGCTCGGTAAGTTATTAGAAGCGCATGCCAAAGGCAAAGCTTCTAGCGCACTCGAAGCACTCTTCAATCTACAACCCAAAACTGCACATGTAGAACGCGATGGTGTGATGCAAGAATTGGCTGTCGATCAGATGCAGGTGAATGATGTGTTTTTGGTACGTGCCGGTGAAAGCGTGCCGGTTGACGGCGTTGTTTTAGAAGGCGTCTCGACACTCGATGAAGCGATGCTCACGGGTGAAAGCTTGCCGCAAAGCAAGCAAGCGAATGACAAGGTATATGCCGCCACACTCAACCAACAAGGCTTGCTGAAATGCCGCGCCCTTGCTGTTGGTTCGCGCACGCAACTCGCCGCGATTATTCGTTTAGTCGAACAAGCGCAAGGCTCTAAAGCCGCCATTCAAAAACTGGCCGACCAAATTGCGGCGATTTTTGTACCCGTGGTGGTGGGGATTTCTGTACTCACTTTTATCGGCTGGTGGCTAGCAGGTAGTGGCTTCACCGTGGCATTAATTAATGCGGTGGCGGTGCTGGTGATCTCTTGCCCCTGCGCACTAGGACTTGCCACACCGACTGCGCTGGTGGTTGCAACGGGGCGATCTGCACAAGCTGGCATTCTCGTTAAAGATGCCGCCGCACTTGAGCGCGCACATAAACTTGCGGTTTTAGTCGTGGATAAAACAGGCACACTCACCGAAGGCAAACCCAGTGTCACCGATCTAATTTGCCAGCCTAATGTGAGCGAAACAGAGCTATTACAAACTGCTGCGTTATTGGCTCAAGGCTCAACGCATCCGCTGTCTCGCGCACTGCTCGCCCACGCAAGCACACAACAGGCCTTGCCAACTCAAAACGTAAATGTGACTGAACTCACAGGACACGGCTTGCAAGCAGAAATCGATGGCAAACACTATTTACTTTGCTCACCCAATTTTGCTTCCAACCAAGGCATCGCCGTCAATAACGAGCAAATTGCTCATCTGCAAAAACAGGGCAAAAGCCTCATCGCTATCGCTTGCGATAAGTCTTTACTCGGCTATATTGCTTTCGCTGATCGCTTACGTGACAGTAGCTACACCGCTGTAAAACGCTTAAGCGAAATGAATATCCGCGTAGTGATGTTGAGCGGCGACAATCAAGCTACTGCGCAAGCGATTGCGCAACAGCTTGGTATCAGCGAATTTCATGCTGAAGTATTGCCGCAAGATAAAGCGGCGTTATTGCAGTCACTGAAAAAAGAAAATGCAAACGCCCTAGTTGGCATGGTGGGGGATGGCATCAACGACGCCCCCGCACTGGCTGCTGCCGATGTTAGCTTTGCTATGCGTAGCGGCAGTGACATTGCTATTGAAGCCGCCGACATCACACTTATGCACAATGATTTGATGTCGGTGGTGGACGCTATTTCACTCTCGCGCGCCACCCTCAAAAAGATACGCCAAAATTTATTCTTTGCCTTTGCGTACAACGTGCTCGGCATTCCACTGGCGGCACTGGGTATGCTCAACCCAGTGATCGCGGGTGCGGCAATGTCGATGAGCTCGGTGTCGGTCGTGAGCAATGCGCTTCTACTCAAGCGCTGGCAGCCCACTCGCCGATAACTCACCGGCCAATTTAACTAGGGGAATTTCATGAAAACATTATTCATTTTCAACGATGCGCCATTCAGTGGTGAACGCACTTACAACGGCTTACGTGTCGCATGGGCGCTTTCCAAACAAAAGGGCAACTCAGTTAATATTTTTCTGTTTGGCGATGCCGCCCCCTCTGCGTTGATCAAGCAACAAATTCCTCAAGGATTTGGCGACGTAGGTGAAATGCTGGGTAACGTTATTCAGCAAGGCGGGAAAGTTGCTATCTGTGCCACCTGCATGGAGGCGCGCAATATGCTTGATAGCGATGTCATGGCGGGCACTCACCGTGGCACGATGGCCGAACTAACAGAATGGATTACAACATCTGATAAAGTTTTAGTTTTTTAAAACAGATCAATACTGCCTGACGCGACTTCTTTTAGGACCCCTTCTTTGACCAAGGTATCGTAGTGACACATGCGATTTCTACCTGAGTTTTTTGCAGCGTAGAGTGCGCTATCCGCGCGGTTAATCACCTCTTGCGGAAGCACAGTAGGATCGGCGCCACTAAAGCCGCCACTGATTGTGATATGGCCTATTTGCGGAAATTCGAATTCATCAATTTTCTTACGCGCGCGCTCAAAACTCAGCTGGGCAGATTCAAGATCATTTGCCGCGATAATAGCAATGAACTCTTCACCGCCAAATCGATAGAGCAAATCAGACTGACGGAACGAACTTTCTAACAAGCGCGTCACCATGATTAACACCTCATCACCGATGATATGTCCGTGCGTATCGTTAATTTTTTTAAAGTGATCGATATCCAGCACGCCCAACCAATATCCCTTGTCGACAGGGGCACGCCGAGAGTTTTCTTCTTCCTCATCATGAATGCGCGTGGACAGCAAGTTCCACAAACGATCCAGATTAATCTCTAAGGAATAACGATTGAGCAAGCCGGTGAGTTGATCGCGTTGGCTAGTATCAAGCAGTTCATAATAATTAGTGAATACCTCAAGTACGCCATGAACAATTGCGTCTTCAACCGGCGTGAGCTCGCGGTCTCGCTTAAAAACAAAATAACCGTGTAACTCGTTGCCACCATGCAAAGGATAGCAAATCATCAGCTCTGAATCGACCTTGCGACTGCAATGTCGGCCGAGCAAGCGCACTCTATCTAAAAGCTCTTTTGTTCCTGCAGGCGCTTCGTCGACGTTACTAACTTCCTCCATACGCTCTGTGACACGCTGACTTCCATCTCGATCAGCAACAACCATGCGCAAATATTTAAGGGTTCGCAGAATCACCCCTTTTTCATCCACACGATAAAGGCTGGTTTCCAAAACGCCCAAGAGCGGGCCAAGCGTGCGCAACAAACTTTGCTCAACCAAATAGGTATCGCGAATGGCCGTCATAGAGCCAAGCTTTTTTAAAACAGCCGGCAAGCCTGAATCAGGAGATTGAGTAATCATGATGAGTTAAGGAGTTTTTAAAATGTTGATGGTGCCCGGGAAAGGACTCGAACCTTCACACCTTACGGCGCCAGAACCTAAATCTGGTGCGTCT
>JAUYFR010000139.1 GCA_030690855.1 Gallionellaceae bacterium | reverse complement strand
CGAAAAGCCGATGCGCTATTTGCAAAGCGTAGGTTTAGATCGCAGCATCACGCACAAAGACATCCAAGTTAAAGACATCATGGAAAAGGTTGAAGACTGGGTCACCGTAGATCTGAAAAGTGTGGGGGCTATCACCGTGCAATCAGTTTTAGATGTGTTCCAAAAAACTGGACGTACTCACATTCCAGTGATTGATACTAAAGAAGGTAAAGAGCATCATCTGTGCGGCCTATTCTCTTCCGCTAAGACCTTGCGACTCACTGATTTGTCGCGCCGCAAAGCGTTTCATTCAAAATAAATTAAGCTCTCACAAAACAAAAAAAGCGCACTGTATGGTGCGCTTTTTTTGTAGCTACTCATTTCTTAAATTTAGAGAGGGCCTTGTAATGTACGCCTACGTAATTTAAATACCCAAGATACGTAACCGGACAATGCATAACCCATAAAGAGGAAGAACAGCACGCCTGGGGGATAGCTAGAAATTAGCATGAAAAATACGGCCAACAAAACAATAGCAATGAACGGTACGCTCTTACGCATGTTGAAATCTTTGAAGCTGTAAAACGGCACATTGCTGACCATGCTCAAGCCAGCAAAGACGGTAATTGCCACTGCCTGCCATTTCAAATCCGGCCCCATAAAGCCGTAATCGCCCATTACCCAAACAAAGCCCGCAACAAGTGCGGCGGCGGCGGGGCTTGGCAAGCCTTGGAAGTATCGCTTATCGACCACATCGATATTGGTATTGAAGCGTGCCAAACGTAAGGCAGTGCTTGCGCAATAAATAAACGCAGCAAACCAGCCAATTTTCCCTAAGTCACGAAACGCCCATTCGTACATTAATAACGAAGGGGCGACGCCAAAAGACACCATGTCAGACAAGCTGTCGTATTCCGCACCAAACTCACTTTGCGTATGCGTCATGCGCGCTACGCGACCATCCAAACCGTCCAGCACCATCGCAATAAGAATTGCCACAGCAGCAAATTCAAACTTGCTATTCATCGCTTGCACGATGGCATAGAAACCAGCGAACAACGCCCCCGTGGTAAACAGGTTGGGTAGCAAATAAATGCTACGGCTACGTAAATTCATCGGTTTTTTGCGAAGATTAAAATCGTTCATGGCTTCCTAAGCTAGAGAGCTGCGCTACGAGGGGATGCGGGCGTTCTATTTTCTGAATCCCGCATCTTGATTCCTAGTTCTTAGACTGATCGACCAGTTTGTTTTTGCTAATCCAAGGCATCATGGCGCGTAATTGATTGCCTACCACTTCGATTGGGTGCTCTGCGTTCAAACGACGACGCGCAGTCATTTCTGGATAGTTGGTACGGCCTTCCAAAATAAACTGTTTAGCGTAAGAGCCATTTTGAATGTTAGCCAAGCACTCTTTCATCGCTGCGCGAGCTTGGTCAGCAATCACGCGATGGCCAGTTACATACTCACCATATTCCGCGTTATTGGAAATAGAGTAGTTCATGTTGGCGATACCACCTTCGTACATCAGGTCAACGATCAGTTTCAGTTCGTGTAAGCATTCGAAGTAAGCCATTTCAGGTGCATAGCCCGCTTCAGTCAATGTCTCAAAACCAGCTTTAACCAATTCAACCGCGCCGCCACACAATACAGCTTGCTCGCCGAACAAATCGGTCTCCGTTTCTTCACGGAAGTTAGTCTCGATCACGCCACCCTTGGTGCCACCGTTCGCTGCTGCGTAAGACAACGCGATGTCTTTTGCTTTGCCTGTGATGTCTTGATAAACCGCGATCAGCGTTGGCACACCACCGCCTTTGAGGTATTCAGAGCGCACAGTGTGGCCAGGGCCTTTAGGCGCAATCATGATCACGTCGATGTCTGCGCGCGGTATCACTTGGTTGTAATGCACGTTAAAGCCGTGCGCAAATGCTAATGCCGCACCCGCTTTAATGTTAGGCGCAACTTCTTGGTTGTAAACGTCTGGAATGTTTTCATCAGGCAACAACATCATCACAACATCTGCGTTTTTAACGGCATCAGCAACTTCAGCCACCTTGATGCCTGCTGCTTCAGCTTTTTTCCAAGAAGCGCCACTTTTGCGCAAACCAACCGTCACGTTGCAACCCGATTCTTTCAGGTTTTGTGCGTGAGCATGGCCTTGTGAGCCGTAGCCAATGATGGTTACTTGTTTGCCCTTGATCAGGGATAGGTCTGCGTCTTTGTCGTAATAAACTTTCATGTTGGCCTCGTTAGTAAAAATTCAAAAAATTAAAGCTTCAAAATTCGATCGCCGCGACCGATTCCAGAAGAGCCGGTACGCACCGTCTCCAAAATCAAGTTGCGATCAATCGCGTGTAAAAAACTATCCAGTTTAGAGCCCGTACCAGTCAGTTCGATGGTGTAGGTTTTATCCGAAACATCAATGATGCGCCCACGAAAAATATCTGCCATACGCTTCAGCTCTTCGCGTGCTTCGCCCTGCGCACGCAGCTTCACTAGCATCAATTCACGCTCAAGGTGATCACCTTCGCTTAAGTCAATCACCGCGACCACTTCGATGAGTTTATTCAATTGTTTTTGAATTTGCTCAATGATCGCTTCAGAACCATTCGTCACAATCGTCATACGCGACAGCGTTGGGTCTTCGGTTGGCGCAACGGTCAATGACTCAATGTTATAGCCACGCGCAGAAAACAACCCTGCGACGCGAGACAAAGCACCAGCTTCGTTTTCCATTAGCAGAGAAATAATGTGTCGCATTACAAATCCTCCGCCAAAATAACTTCAGACAAACCTTTGCCACCCGGAACCATCGGAAACACGTTTTCAGTTGGGTCGGTTTGGAAGTCCAAAAATACCAAATCATTTTTACGCTCAAACGCTTCACGCAATGCACCTTCCACGTCCGAAGGTTTATCTACACGAATACCTACATGACCATAAGCCTCAGCCAGTTTAACGAAATCAGGCAGGGCATCCATATAAGACTCGGAGTAGCGATTTCCGTGGAAGAACTCTTGCCACTGACGCACCATACCGAGGTAGCGATTGTTTAGCGCGATGACTTTGATGGGCAGGCGGAACTGTTTACAAGTAGATAGTTCCTGAATGTTCATCTGGATGCTACCTTCGCCTGTCACGCAAGCGACTGCCGCATCGGGATGCGCCAACTGCACACCCATCGCCGCAGGCAAACCAAAACCCATCGTACCCAATCCACCTGAGTTGATCCAACGGCGTGGTTGAGTAAACTTGTAATACTGCGCTGCCCACATTTGATGTTGCCCAACGTCTGAAGTGACGAAAGCTTCACCATGCGTAATTTCGTAAAGCTTCTCGATCACGTACTGCGGCTTGATAGTCTCAGTGGAGTTTTTGTAACTCAACGAGTTGCGACTACGCCACTCGTTAATCTGCTTCCACCACGAGGCCAGCGCCTCGGCGTCTGGCTTCTGTTTGCTGCTATGCAATACAGCGAGTAAATCACCCAACACACTCGCCACATCGCCCACAATCGGCACATCCACTTTGACACGCTTAGAAATAGAAGCAGGGTCAATGTCGATGTGAATAATTTTGCGCGGTACAGAGCCAAAGTGAGCGACGTTACCAATTACACGGTCATCAAAACGGGTACCAACGGCTAACAAGACGTCACAATTTTGCATGCCCATATTGGCTTCGTAAGTGCCGTGCATGCCCAGCATGCCGACAAACTGTTTATCAGTAGCAGGGTATCCGCCCAGCCCCATCAAAGTATTGGTACATGGCGCATCCAGCAAACGTACTAAATCTGTTAATTGCTTAGACGCATCCGCCAAAATCACGCCACCGCCGGCGTAAATCATCGGTCTCTTAGCCTCGATTAGTAATTGCGCGGCACGTTTAATCTGACTTACATCACCATTTTTTTCAGGATTATAAGAGCGGATGGTGATGCTGGACGGGTAGCTAAATTCAACTTTTTGGTTGGAAACATCCTTAGGGATATCGACCAAAACAGGGCCAGGGCGGCCACTCTTTGCCAAATAAAATGCCTTCTTTAGCGTCGTCGCTAAATCTTTAACATCTTTAACTAAGAAGTTGTGCTTCACACAGGGGCGCGTAATACCTACCGCATCAACCTCTTGGAAGGCATCTTCGCCAATATAGCTGGTGGGCACCTGCCCGCTGATGATCACCATCGGAATGGAGTCCATATAGGCTGTCGCAATGCCCGTTACTGCATTGGTCAAACCTGGGCCAGAGGTCACTAGCGCTACACCCACTTTATCTGTCGAACGTGAGTAACCATCGGCAGCATGAACGGCTGCTTGCTCATGGCGCACGAGGATGTGCTTGACCTTGTCTTGGTTAAACAGTGCGTCATAAATAAACAGCACTGCACCGCCTGGGTAGCCGAACACGCAATCGACTCCCTCTTCTTGCAAACATTTGATGGCTATTTCTGCGCCTGTCAGTTCCATATCAACGACCTTAGCTGGAAACGATTAAAAGGACCGCGCAAGATAAAGGCTGACAGCGTTTTGGTCAACCCCGTTGCACGCCATTTTCAGTAAAAACCTCAAACATCGGCAGTAATTTGCTAGTATTCGCGCCCACCCAAGGGAGTCAATCAGCTGAGTACCCACTACGAACTTTCGCAATTTCTGGTCGATGTCGAGCGCCGCGCTTACAAGCAAGCTTTGTTTGCTGTTCGCGATGAACATACTGCACTAGATATCGTGCAAGACGCCATGTTTAAACTCGCCGAGAAGTATGGCGACAAACCGGTGGCTGAGCATCCCATGCTATTTCAGCGCATCCTGCAAAACACTATTCGGGATTTTTACCGCCGACAAAAAGTCCGTTCTTTCTGGACAACGCTGTTTTCCTCGCTTAACCCGCAGCGCGATGAGGAAGATCATGATCCGCTCGATACCCTGCAAGACAAAGACAATCAGGCCAATCCAGACGCCCCCGATGAAGCGCTCGAGCAAACCCAACTCTTTGCGCTAATTGAAGAATCATTAACTGAACTGCCCCCACGTCAACGCGAAGCCTTCCTGCTGCGTTACTGGGAAGAATTAGACACCGCAGAAACCGCTATCGCGATGGGCTGCACGGAAGGAAGCGTAAAGACGCACTGTTCGCGCGCAACACATGCACTCGCGGCAAAACTAAAAAAACGAGGAGTAACCCTAAATGATTAATAAAAATTTGACGGTCGATTCGATTAAGCAAGTATTAAATCAATCCACTCAACAAATGGATGCCAACACAATTGCTGACTTACGCACCGCCCGGAATCAAGCGCTTGATCGCCATCACGCATTGCAGCAAGCACCTGTTTTGGCGTGGTTAAATCATCACGGCCTATGGGCCAGCAGCTCATCGAGCCATCACAAACTTCAACATTGGGGGCTGGCATTAGTACTCGTGGCCGGTTTGTTTAGTGGCTTGGCGTATTTTCAGCAAATGAACGAACACGATCACAGTGAGATCGACATCGCCATTTTGACTGACGACTTGCCTGTTGATGCCTACGTCGATTAATTTATATGTCATTGATTATATTGAGAAATATACTTTTCGCGCTACTGCTTACGGCCTCAGCGCATTCTTTTGCTCAGCCTTGGGCGGCACTAACGCCGCCGCAGCAACAGGCGTTAGCACCGCTGGCCACGGAGTGGAATTCGTTATCAGAAAAACAACAGAAAAATTTTACTAAGATCGCCCAGCGTTACCCTCATCTCACGCCAGAGCAGCGGCAACGTTTGCAAGAGCGCATGGTGAAATGGAGCAAGCTCTCGCCTGAAGCACGTAAGCAAGCTCGCGAAAAATACAAATCTTTCAATCAGCTTCCGCCCGAAAAGCGCGAAGCAGTGAAGCAAACCTTGCGCGAACGACATGCCATCAAGCATCAATCGGCTACAAGTGCTGTAGCCCCGGCTACGCCAGCAAAGTAACCCAGTTAACGCCGCTCAGTACGCCACATCAGCAGCAAAGCTACCGACAAATATATCCAACTGATGGCTGTCGCACTCATCATTGGCTGCCAGTCGTTTAGCGCACCTAGATTGGAAAATAGCTTGCCGCCAAAGTGGAAGCTTAGCCCCAGCACAATGCCAATAAATATCTTGCTACTTATTCCGCCCTCGCGGCGATGGTAGGCTGAAAAAGGCAAAGCCAGCATCATCATGATGAGTACCGCGACTGGGTAGGCCAATTTATTCCACATGGCAATTTCATAGCGGCCTGTATTTTGATGATTCTCACTTAGATGTTTTGTGTATTGGTAAAGATCAAGTGACGACATTTTTTCCGGTTGTATCAGCAACACATTTAGCAACCTTGGATTAAGTGTTGACTGCCACTCGGCCCGATCTTGGTTATTAAGACTGGTGCCATTTTTACCATTGAACCGCGTTTGCCTAACACCTTCCAGTAACCATTTATCGTTGCTGACGTAACTTGCTTTTTGCGCCGCAGTAATCGCACGTAAATGGTAAGTTTCATCAAATTCATAGATGCTGATATTTAGTAGCGTCGTGTCTGGTAATACACTTTTGACATTCACAAAACTACGCTCATCCTTTACCCAAACACCTGAACGAAATTCTTTCAGAGAGACATTCGCATTCTTTGCCTTCAGCAGAATTTGTTGCGCTAGTTTATCGCTAGGCGGGGCGATGAACTCCCCGAATACAAAACATAATACGACTAATGGCGCGCCAATTTTTAGCAGCGCAACAATCATTTGTTGTAGCGAGGCGCCGGAACTTCGATAAACCATTAACTCCGAATTGCTCGCCATCTGCACGATGGCAAAAATTGAGCCGATAAGCACAGCTAAAGGGAAAAGCTCGTAAATATGACCGGGAACAATGAGTGCCACATACAGCAGCACCTTGCTTATGCTGTAACCACCTTCACCCAAATCAGCGAGCTCTTGGATCAAATCCATAAAGGCAAACAGCATAATCAATACCGTAAATACCAAGGCAATGCTGGCATAGATTTCACGGGCTAAATATTTAGTCAGCAGCTTCATCGCACTAATCGTCGCCAAGAAAATACAGACAAGCGCTTATAGAACAACAGCACTAGTATCACCAGCATCGCACCATGCACTGACCATAATCCCATGACTGGGTTCATCTTTCCTTGACCAACCCAAGTTGTCGCCACACTCATCATGTTGTTGTAAGCCATGTAAATGACGATAGCGACTAATAAATTAAGTGAGCGGCCCGCACGCGGGTTAACAAAGCTCAGTGGAATGGCCAGCATCGCCAAAATAAATGCACTCAAAGGCAAACCAATGCGCCATTCCAATTCAGAAATGTTCCAAGGGGTTGGGTTTTTCAGTAACTCGAGTGTCGTTAAGCTTTTGTAATTCGTTTTCGATTCTCTTATTTCGGATTCTTCAATACGTACGGCATAGCGCTCAAATTCAACAATTTTAAAATCCGCTTGACCGGGCGTACCTTCATAACGCGTACCATTCAGCAATACAATAAAACGATCTCCATTGGCGGCGGTCTGCTGCACACCCTCTTTAGCTACCATCGTTCCCTCTTTGCTGTTTTGCACTGACTGTACGAACACATTCCCCACACGATTATTTTTTGCATCCATATTCTCTAAGAAGAAAACTCGATCCGCCTGTTTCGATTCTCTGAACGCCCCCGGGGTTGCTAATGAAACATCATCACGCGTATCAAGGCGGCTTTTAAATTCCTCTGCCTTTTCTTTTGCCCACGGCGTCAATACAAAACTTAATAGCGCGATGACCGAAACAACCGGCACCGCAAATCCGATAACTGGGCGCATCCA
>JAUYFR010000138.1 GCA_030690855.1 Gallionellaceae bacterium | reverse complement strand
AGGATGCGCTTGAGGTCAGGCATAAAACCCATGTCCAACATGCGATCTGCCTCGTCCAAGATCAACACTTGTACTTGATTGAGTTGCAGATTTTTGCTTTCTACATGGTCCAATAAACGGCCCGGTGTCGCCACCAAAATTTCTACGCCGCCCATCAACGCAGGCTTCTGTGCTTTGATGTCCGTCCCGCCATAAACCACGGTGGTGCGTAACGGCACATGCTTAGAATAAGTGACCACGTTCTCGTGAACCTGAATCGCTAGCTCACGCGTCGGCGCCAAAATTAGCGCACGAATAGGATGCCGCGCTGGCGAAGCGCTGGTGCTGGCATGTGGCAATAAAAGTTGCAACATCGGCAAGGTAAACGCGGCGGTTTTGCCGGTGCCGGTCTGTGCCATCGCCATTAAATCGCGTCCCGCAATCACATGCGGAATAGCCTGAGCTTGAATTGGCGTGGGTTCGGTGTAACCGGTTTCTTCGATAGCGCGCAGGATGTTTGGATCAAGTGCGAGTGAGGAAAACAGAAGTTTGGGTATTGAGGTTTCGTCCATAAGTGCCGCTATTATACTGGATGAACAGGCTTCGACCTGTATCACCTTTCCCTTTTGCTTAATTTTACGACGCCCAGATTTACAAATAACTCAATATATTCAACAAATTATACGTTTTCGCGTATTTTAGGGCAGCGTATGGGCAATCCTAAAACCAATTCCGGGGAAGCGGAACGTGGGCTCAAAACCCTCTCGCACCGCTGCTCCAATGCCTAATTCGCTCATGCTACGCGAGCCTCCACGCACCACGCGCGTCGCACCACTACCTTGCCGCGCATTGCCATCCACCGGTGCTTTGTCGTAACTCGGTTGGTAATCATCGGCCACCCATTC
The DNA here is from genome assembly GCA_030690855.1 of Gallionellaceae bacterium. Taxonomy (GTDB): domain Bacteria; phylum Pseudomonadota; class Gammaproteobacteria; order Burkholderiales; family Gallionellaceae; genus PALSA-1006. The sequence continues at coordinate 9,847 of JAUYFR010000138.1, read as the reverse complement.
CCACACATTGCCGCTCATATCAAACAAACCAAACGCATTTGCTTGCTTACTCGCAACGGGATGCGAGGTGATGCCACTATTACCGGCAAACCAAGCGACGGCATTCACCTCATTGCCACCACAAAATTTCTGGTTTACGCCACCACGGCACGCGTACTCCCATTCGGCTTCACTTGGCAGACGATACTGCTTACCCGTTTTTGCATTCAATTTTTGCAGATAGACTTGCACGTCATCCCAACTCACTTTTTCAATCGGGCATGCGTCGCAACCATTTAAGCGCACTGGGTCTTTACCCATCACCGCACGCCAATGCCCCTGCGTTACCTCGGTTATGCTGACCTCAAAGGCGCGTTTAAGAATAACGCTGTGAACAGGCCCATAGTCAGCAGACCCCATGTCAAAACTTCCCACTGGAATAGCGGCCATCGCTGGCCTAAAAGTGAGCTCTAGCTTATTTTTTCTTGCCTCCGCCGTCATAAAACTGCCAGCGGCAAAGGTTAGCGTCGTGTTATCCGCGTGATTAATTAATGCCAACACCGGATCGTCACTTAGAGAGACTTTCGCTTGCGGCTTGATATGCCCCGCTGCCCACTGCTGCTGAAAAACTTTAGCCTCCGCCGAGGCGAGCGGAATGCTGGCTTTCTTAGCAATACGAACAGCCGAAATAGTGCTGCGAAAACGCAGAGGGAATTCTTTTTTCACCTTATCGTAATCAGCCAACTCGGTTTCTAAACTCTCTGCGCCGAGAATAAATACATGGTTTTCCAAAGCAAAAATTCTCGCTCGCAAGGGTGCGGCTTCAGCCAATGCCAGCATCTGAAAATCAGTGTCAGCGCCACCTAGCTTGCTGGCACGCTTAGCTTTTTCTTCGTAAAGGCTTTCAATCTCTGCAATGCGCTCATCCAAAAGAGCGATCTCCGCGATGGCCGCCTCTAGCGTTGTGAAGCGCGCTTCGAGTTGCGGCGAATTTTCGCTCACCTCTTGCGCCGCTTCAGAATAGCCTGACCACACTGCGCCACCACATAGTGCCAGCAACATCGCTAAAATTGATCGTAAAATCATTCGTCGTTCCATTTTTTTATTAAGGGCATCTCTAATAATTCAGATTTCGTCATTGATGAAGCAACTAGCCAATCCACTAAGCCAGCAAGCTGGCAAGTGGCTGGTTATCCGGCGAAGGCCGGAATCCAGTTCAGAAAATATAGTTTCTTGCGTAGCAAGGGCAAAGCCTCTTTTAATAAAACCGCTGGATTCCGGCCTTCGCCGGAATGACGAATTATTAGAGGTGCCCTCAATTTAAAAATCTGTGCCTATCTTACACGGAGAATCTTCTTGCCTGCTGTGCGGAATATGAGGGTACGAGATACCACGCTTTATTCCAACCCTGTAATTTTCTGTGTCATTATTCCACCCACTTGTGCGCCCCCAAATAACTGACGCTCGCCAGGATAATAATGAATCGTAAATTTGCCTATTTAAAAAACTCGCTGAAGATTCGTCTTACCTTTTTTACCCTGACTATTTTTTTAATCGGATTATGGTCGTTGTTGTTTTACGCTAATTATATTTTGCGCGAAGACATTAAACAGTTATTAGGCGACCAACAGTTTTCTGCTGTTTCTTTTGTGGCACAAGATGTTGGCCTAGAAGTCTCTGATCGATTAGCTGGCCTAAGTGAGGTTGCTAAAGAAATCACTCCCGATTTGCTCAATCACCCCGCTCGGCTACAAACCTACTTAGAAAGTCTTCCCGTTTTTTTACAGCAATATAGCGGTGGCACTATGGTGTTGCGTGAAGATGGCACTTGTATTGCCTCTGCGCCACTTTCTTGGCAACGCACAGGGGGCAACTATGCTGACCGCGAGCATGTTATTTTGGCACTCAAATCAGGCAAGACCAACATTAGCAAAGGCCTGATTGGCAAAAAATCTCACGCACCGCTCCTTAGCTTTACCACGCCGATTTTGGACAAGCAAAAACGGATAATTGGCGCACTTTCCGGCGTTCTTAATCTGAGTCGGCCAAGTTTTCTCGACACCTTCGCCAACAGTCATTACGGAAAAAGTGGTGCCTATTTTCTAGTCGACAAAAAAAACCGCATGATCATTACCTCGACCGGGAAAAAACGTTTATTAGAAACGTTCTCAGAACACGGCATCCTTCCTAAGATCGATAAATTTCTTGACGGTTATGAGGGTAGTGCGGTGTATGTAAATCGCTTTGGCGTCGAAGTATTAGGCTCTGCCAAAAGTATTGAAGGGACGGATTGGTTTTTAGGCGCCACCTTGCCGATCACTGAAGCTTTTGCACCGATTCACAACATTCAGCTACAAATGCTATACGCGACCATTGCACTGACTCTGCTGGCAGGGGGTATGACTTGGTGGGTGGTTCGGCGCGAGCTGGCCCCCATGCAGGATGCAGTTAACACCATGACTGCCATGACTGCCACTAAAAGCCTACCACAGCCCATTCCCGTGCTACGTGAAGATGAGATCGGCACGATGATTAAGCACTTTAATCTGCTCATTCAAAGCCTGTCGAAACGCGACCAAGCACTCGACGCCAGCAATCAACGTGCGCTTAATATCTTGGAAGCGTCGCCGATTTCTTTTGCCATTAATGACGACCTCGGCAACATTATCTACCTCAATCAGGCCTTTACTCATTTACTGGGCTACACCCTCGCCGACATTCCTACTCTCGCTGCATGGTGGCCCCTTGCTTACCCCGATGCTGAATATCAACAGCGGATTGCGAAAGCATGGCAAGAAAATGTCGCTCAGTCACGTCAAAGTAAACAACCTTTCGTCCCAATGGAAGTTGAAGTGTGCTGCAAAGACGGTTCTAAGCGCACTTTACTCGTGACCACGACCCTGCTTGAGGATGGAGATGTTGCAACCAACTTGGTGGCTTTTTACGACATCACCGATCGTAAACAAGCAGAATTAAAATTACTTGCCACCAGCAAGCTGTTAAAAGAAGCGCAACACATTGCTCAAATCGGCAACTGGCAACTTGATCTTGTCTCTGGCACGTTGATTTGGTCGGACGAGATTTTTACCATGTTCGAAATTGACCAATCTAAATTCACCGCCACTTACGAAGCTTTTCTCAATGCCATTCATCCTGATGACCGCGATTTAGTCAATAACGCCTATGGCAATTCGCTCATCACGCATGAACCCTATGAGGTAACGCATCGTTTGCGCATGAGCGATGGTCGCATTAAGTGGGTAAACGAAAAATGTAACTCCACTTTTAATGCTGAGGGCAAACCACTCGAATCACGCGGCATGGTGCAAGACATCACCCAGAGCAAGCTGAACGAACTGGCGTTGATTCAAGCGCGCGACGAAGCCAATAGTTCTAACCGCGCCAAATCAGCATTTCTCTCCAGCATGAGCCACGAATTGCGCACGCCAATGAACGCAATTTTGGGCTTCAGCCAGTTAATGCAAATGGACGAAAACTTCCCCGCCAATCACAAAGAAAATGTTGAGGACATGCTCTCTGCGGGTTATCACCTGCTCGACCTCATTGACGAAGTGCTCGATTTAGCAAAGATCGAATCAGGAAAAATTGACTTGAGATTAAGCAATGTCGTGCTGTGTGATGTGCTGAATGACTGCCTAAAAATTATCACCCTGCAAGCAGAAAAACGAAAAATCACGGTCAGTCATGTCGGACAAAAAAACGCCATCGTGGTGGCTGATCGCCGACGCCTAAAGCAAGTGTTCATCAATTTAATGAGCAACGGCATCAAATACAACCGTGAAAACGGCCAATTACATATCGAAGTAAAACCAATGGCGGCGGGCAAGATACGCATCCTAGTAATTGACAGTGGCCTAGGCATCGCCGCTGATCGCCTGCCAGAACTATTTGAGCCTTTTAACCGCTTAGGCGCAGAGTCCGGCGAGATCGAGGGCTCCGGCATTGGTCTGACCATTACGCGCCGCATCCTTGAAGCAATGAATGGCACGATTAATGTGGAAAGCCAAGTCGGGGTGGGCTCTACTTTCTGGATTGAACTGCCCGTGGCGGTAGATTAACGCTTCAAGTTAAACCTATAACCTCTGTTAGTCACAGATTTAGACTTGATCTTCGTCTTGCTTTAACCACGACGCGATCACTGCCTCGGCTTCTTCCATGCCTTGTTTTTTCAGACTAGAAAAAAGTTGCACCGAACAAAACGAGAAGTTTTCTTTCAAGTAAGCCTGCACTTCACGTAGCGTTTTGGTGGCGTCTTGGCGGCTGAGTTTGTCCGATTTGGTCAGCAGAATATGAACAGGTTTGCCCGTCTCAGAAAACCAAGCCAGCATTTGCTCATCTAACGGCCTAAGCGGGTGGCGCGAATCCATAATTACCACAAGGCCGCACAAAGCTTCGCGGGTTTGCAAATACTGACTCAGTAGCGCTTCCCAGTGGCGCTGCACATCAGGTGGCACTTTGGCATAGCCATAGCCGGGCAAATCCACCAGAAAACTGTTATTGCCCAATGAGAAATAATTGAGGTGTTGGGTACGGCCCGGCGTTTTACTGGTGTAAGCGAGACGCACATGATTGGCCAGCGTATTGATCGCGCTCGATTTGCCCGCGTTAGAGCGCCCGACAAATGCCACTTCTTTGCCGCCATGCAGCGGCAAATCTTTCATGTGGTTGACGGTGGTGAAGAATGCTGCTTGCGAAAACAATCCCATTATGAGCGCACCAATAAATTCATTTCTCGGACGCTCATTTCCAAGCCGCGAAAATCTTATCGGCCGCCGCAACCGTTGCCGCGATGTCGGCTTCGGTGTGCGCAGCAGAAACAAAGCCCGCCTCAAAAGCGGATGGGGCTAGGTAATGGCCGGCATCGATCATGGCGTGGAAGAAACGGTTAAATGCTTCTTTGTCGCAAGCCATCACTTCGGCGTAGCTGGTTGGTAATGACTTACTGAAATACATGCCAAACATGCCGCCGACCGATTGCGCGCAGAACGGTACGCCATGTTTTTTAGCCGCAGCGCTCACGCCTTCGGTGAGTTGCTTGGCGAGCTTAGTTAGATTTTCGTAAAACCCTGGAGCTTGTACTAACTTCAGCGTCGTTAAGCCTGCGGCAACGGCAACTGGATTACCTGACAGCGTACCCGCTTGGTAAACAGCACCGAGAGGGGCGAGGCAATTCATGATGTCGCGGCGACCACCAAAAGCAGCGGCAGGCAAACCGCCACCCATGACTTTACCCAGTGTCACCAAGTCAGGCTTGATGCCGTAGAAACCTTGTGCGCCTTGCAAACTGACGCGAAAGCCAGTCATCACTTCATCAAGAATTAGCACCGCGCCATGCTTGGTGCAAAGGTTGCGCATCGCGTCGAGAAATTCGCGTTTCGGCGTGATCAAATTCATGTTGCCCGCAACAGGTTCAACGATCACCGCCGCGATCTCTTTACCCATCTCCGCAAAACATTTTTCTAGACCTACTGCATCGTTGTAATCCAACACCGTGGTGAGTGCTGCGATTTCCGCAGGCACGCCCGAAGAGCTAGGTTGGCCAAAAGTGAGTGCGCCTGAGCCTGCCTTAACCAACAAGCCATCTGAATGGCCGTGGTAGCAACCTTCAAATTTGATGATACGTGAGCGGCCAGTAAAACCTCGCGCTAGGCGAATCGCCGTCATGGTGGCTTCCGTGCCAGAGCTAACCAAACGCACCATTTCTAAGCTTGGCAACAGTTTGCACAGTAGTTCAGCCATTTCTAATTCGCTGGCAGTGGGTGCGCCGAACCCTAAACCTTGGGCTGCGGCATCTTGCACGGCTTTAACCACCTGCGGATGACAATGCCCCACAATCATCGGCCCCCAAGAGCCTACGTAGTCGGTATATTTTTTATCATCGGCATCCCACACATAAGCGCCTTGGCCGCGCTTGAAAAAGAGCGGCGTGCCACCAACCGAACGAAAGGCGCGCACGGGTGAGTTAACTCCACCAGGAATAATTTTTTGGGACTGATCGAAAAGTTCTTGGTTATGAGATGTCATGCTAAACCTTGTTTAAAAAGTGTTGAAAATTGTTGCGCCGTAACTTGAATATCTTCGGCATCAAATACGGCTGAAATAACCGCCAGTGCATCAGCGCCCGCATTAATTAAGAGCGGCGCATTTTGTAAAGTAATGCCGCCAATGGCAACGACAGGAATACTTATATTTTGCTTGGCCCAATGCAATAAATCGAGCTCTGCTTGAGCGGCGTCAGGCTTGGTTGAAGAAGAAAAAAATGCACCAAACGCAATATAATCAATGAGTTGCGAATTTTTAGCCAAAGCAAGGGGCGCGCGATTATAGCAAGATACGCCGATGATTTTTTCAGCACCCAATAACTGACGAGCCATTTCGATGCTGCCGTCTTCTCCGCCCAAATGCACTCCATCCGCATCAACTTGCGCGGCCAATTGCACGTTGTCATTAACAATAAAGGTACTCGCAAATTCGCGAGTGAGCTGCCGTAGCGCAGTTGCTTGTGCCAGTTGCAAATCAGCGTTGGCTAGCTTGTTGCGGTATTGCAAAACAGTGGCGTCACCTTGAAGTGCTAACCGAGTCTTGCGAATGAGTTCCGCCGTATCTAGTTCGTTTGGCGTGATGGCATAGAGACCTTTTATAAGTTTTTTAGCCATGACTCAGAGATTTAATTGTTGCCAAAATGAACCCTGCCTCTAATGGCGGGTTTCAGGTGCATCCTCTTCGTCTTCGTCGCGCGCCCAAAATAGGCGGTCTGGAATGTGCTGTCCCATGCCGGGGCGAAAGCCATATTTCAGCGCTTCCCAAGTGAACTCTTGGGCTTCGCGAATAGCCTCTTCCATCGGCAAACCGTTCGCCAACAAGGCTGCAATCGCCGAAGCCAAGGTGCAACCGGAACCATGATAAATGCCCGGCAAGCGCGGCCAGTTATCGCTACGCACTAAGCCACGTTCACCGTACAGCGAGTTAATCACTTTGGGTGTGTGTTCATGCGTGCCAGTAATTAGCACGTATTCGCAACCAAGTTGAATGATGCGCTTGGCGCACTCCACCAAACTGGGGTCATCTTGCTCGTTAACTTCATCTTGAATTAAGCGACGCGCTACGATGCTGTTCGGAGTCAAGATGGTGGTTTGCGGCAACAGTAATTCGCGCATGGCGGCCAACATATCTTCATTGGCTAGCTCATCACCGCGACCAGACGCCAGAACGGGATCCAAAATTAACGGCACATCGGGGTAATCAGAAATAATTTCGGCAATGGCGGCAATATTTTCAACGCTACCGATGAGGCCAATTTTAAATGCGGCTACCGGCATGTCTTCCAACACGGTGCGGGCCTGATCAACCACCCATTCGGCATCCATCGGTTGCACGTCGTCCACGCCCATAGTGTCTTGCACGGTAATAGCAGTCACTACGGATAGCGGATGGCAACCCATGCTGGCAATGGTCAAAATATCAGCCTGCATGCCCGCGCCGCCACTGGGGTCGGTCGCCGAAAAAGTCATCACAATGGGTGGAATATCAGACATAGGGCAGAAAAAATACAGTTAATAATCAGGGCGTGATTCTAACTTAAACCAAAATAGTTCATTAGGGAGTTTTACAGCTTCAAACCCCTCCCAACCTCCCCTTATCAGGGGAGGAGCGGGTCTGTTCTCCCCTGATAAGGGGAGGTTAGAGGGGGTTTAATGCGAATGGACAATCTAGGTAAATCAGCGTGCGTTTTACGGATTGATTGGCTGAGAGCTAAGCCAGTTGGCGATTTTTGCGAAGTCCATAAAACTTAAATTTTCAGCGCGCAATTGAGTGTCAATGCCGAGCTGCGCAAGTGCCTCCTCTGACAGTAGCGGGCGCAAGGTGTTGCGCAGTGTCTTACGGCGCTGGCCAAAAGCTGCGCCCACGACGGCTGAATAAATCTTCTCGTTTTGCACCACAATTTCTTTTTGCGGCAGCGGAATCATACGCACAATAGCGGAGTGGACCTTAGGCGCAGGGCGAAACGATTCCGGTGGCACGTCGAGTAGCTTTTCCATGTAAAAACGATACTGCAACATCACGGATAGTCGTCCGTATGCTGGCGTGGAAGGCTCGGCCACCATGCGTTCGACCACCTCATTTTGCAACATGAAGTGCATGTCGGTAATGTGCGTGGCGTAATCGGAAAAATGAAATAACAGCGGTGAAGAAATGTTGTAGGGCAAGTTGCCCACGATGCGTAGCGGGCTGGGCAGTTGGGCAAGATCAAACTTCAGCGCATCACCCTCGTGAATGATGAGCTTGTCTTGCGGGTAGTCAGTTTTAAGTCGCGCAATGATGTCGCGGTCGATCTCCACCACGTGCAGTTGGTTTAACTGTTTGAGCAAAGGGCGTGTTAACGCGCCCAAGCCGGGGCCAATTTCCACCATATTGTCATTGGCTTCTGGGCGGATGGCGCGCACGATGTCGCCGATGATCTGCTGATCGACTAGGAAGTTTTGGCCAAAACGTTTTTTTGCCTGATGGCTCATTAAAGGATTCCAAAAAAACGTTTCAGTGCAGACTCATACGCGTAGCGTGTGATGCCGGAACTAAAAAGTACGGTTTTATCGTTCATTTGAGTTTATGCCCGTTCATGATGCACCATTTGCTGAGCCATTTTGATTGCCTCCAATAAACTCCCCACGTCCGCTTTGCCCGTGCCTGCCAGATCCAAAGCTGTACCGTGATCGACCGAAGTGCGAATGATCGGTAGGCCAAGGGTGATGTTCACGCCCCCACCAAAGCTCGCGTGTTTCAACACTGGCAAACCTTGATCGTGATACATCGTGAGCACGGCATCACAGTCACGCAAGCGGTGTGCAGCGAATAAGGTATCGGCAGGAAGTGGTTCGCTGACATTCATCCCTTCAGCGCGTAATTTGTTTAGCACAGGAATCATCACGTCAATTTCCTCGCGCCCCAGATGTCCGCCTTCACCCGCATGGGGATTCAAACCAGCCACAAAAATACGTGGTTTGGGCATACCGAAACGCTGCTGCAAATCACGTTGCAAAATGCGCAGCACCTCTTCCAACAAAGGTGCGGTGATGGCATCGGCCACTTCGCGTAGTGGTAGGTGTGTCGTCGCCAGCGCAACGCGCATACCACCACCAGCGAGCATCATCACCACTTGTGGCGTTTGTGTTAGCTCAGCCAAAAATTCAGTGTGGCCCGTAAAGGGAATGCCAGCATCGTTAATGATGCCCTTGTGTACTGGCGCGGTGACCATGCCAGAAAACTCACCCGACTGACAGCCTTGCACCGCACGATGCAATGTTTCCAACACATACAAAGCATTAGCGGAGTTGAGTTTGCCGGTTTGCGCTGGCTGTTTGAGTGGAACGTGCAAGACACTCAGCTTCCCCACCATCCAAGGCGTTGCTGTGCTGTAGAAATGGAAGGCTATGTCTAAATTGAGTTGCTTAGCGCGGTGCTGCAAAAGCCCTTGATCACCAATTACCACGAGTGGTAAATCATGTTGCGCCAGTTGTAAACACAGATCAGGACCAACCCCTGCCGGTTCGCCCGAGGTGACAACAAGTGGAGCGCTCATTATTTTTTCGGCGTGCGATATTCAATAAATGCGCGATCGCGCAGTTGGCGTAACCAATCCTGAAAAACTTCGTCGGAGCGGAAAGTGCGAATAGCGTTGCGCGCTTGCTGCTTCCTTTGCTCAGCGCTGACATCGGTGTTACGACGCTCAAGCACTTGAATTAAATGCCAACCAAAGCCTGATTGCACCAAGCCGCTGATCTGACCAACTTTAAGCGCGTCCATCGGACCTTCAAATTCGGGCACGGTTTCACCGGGTGATAACCAGCTC
>JAUYFR010000137.1 GCA_030690855.1 Gallionellaceae bacterium | reverse complement strand
GCGACTTAGCGAAAACGCACCTGAGTTTTGGCATGTTGAGGTGCAAGTCAGTTATAGGCCAATTGGATACATTGGCGGGGATAGCAACGCACGCAAGCGCACTGACGATGAAATATATGAGGGCGTTAAACAGTGGGTAGAGAAGAAGTTTACGAGCGAGAAAAAGATTGCGCGACGTAACGAAATACAACCTAACGCTAAGTGGCGTTATGTTTTGGTGCATGGGGAATTGAAAGACGTAAAAGAGCTGGATTACATGCGGCATCTTGGTGTTGAGCTAACTCCGTATAAAGCCATCTTGAAAGATATTAGAGATAGCCAAAACAAGTACAGCTCTTCTATAGCAAGCAACATAGCAGATATATTGCAGTACCTGCGAGAACACTAATCGGGGGGTAGATTGATAAATTGCGTTCATTGTGACAAAGCTACGGGGGTTTTCTGTAGCTGGGGCGGCATCGTGTTGCTTTCTAAACGACTGACGTAACGTAATCAACATTGCGCAGCATGAAATTTTCTGTTGCAATGCGCTTAGTTAACTTTCCTTTCATTCAACTTGGAAGTTATATAGGCAGTTATTGAGGAGTTGTTCATGGGCTACGCCGAATTGATTTCACTTGAAGTTCAAAGCCTACCTGCTAAATATCAAGCAGAGGTGCTTAGCTTTGTTGCTGCGCTCAAAGCGCAGGATAAAGCTTCTTTACTGCCCACCTTGTCGCTTGAACAAACTGCTCGGCGAGATGAGATGATGCAGACACTCTCGCCTTTCTCCGCTGACATGAACGGCTTCGTTTTTGATCGCGAGGAAGCTAATGCCAGACGGTAAGTTTTTCGTTGATTCCAACGTTGTTCTTTACACGCTTGGGAATGATCTACCAAAAAAATTTATCGCGGCAACTTTACTTGCAGCTCGCCCCATAATTTCAACACAGGTTCTTGCCGAAACAGCTTACGTTGCTCGCCGAAAGCTAGGGTTTTCTGTGGGGCAAGTGCAAAGTGCATTGTCTTCTTTTCGGGGTGATGTAGAAATTTGCGTAATTACCGAAGCGATATTTGATGATTCCTTAAGTATTGCTTTACAGTATGGCTACTCTACCTACGATAGTTTGATTCTAGCCGCAGCCCTCGCGTCATCATGCGTGACTCTTTACAGTGAAGACATGCAACACAGCCAAATTATTCGCGGCAAATTGACGATCATCAACCCATTTAAAATCTTACCTGCTTGAAGGGGAGGATTTGTGCAAAGTCATGCCTGAAATTTGCCGCAAAGAGATCGAAATTATCGAGCGATTTGCTAGGGCTTAAATGAGTTGACCGGCATAGGACAGACGCGCAGAACGATCAAGCACAGATTGCATCGTTAATTCCATCAAGGGGTAAACATGAAGCAAGCGAACCAGCAGGACAGTCAGCTAGGAACAGTGGGCGAAGGGCTTGAGCAACGAGGCGTTACCCGACGCGATTTCTTAAAATTTTGTACGGCGATTACCGCAATGTTGGCATTGCCACCTTCGATGGTAGAGGTGATGGCGGCGGCGATCAGTAAAGCCAAGCGACAGTCGGTGATCTGGCTCTCGTTTCAAGAGTGTACGGGTTGCACCGAATCTATCACCCGCTCGCATTCCCCCACGCTTGAAAATCTTATCTTCGATTTAATCTCTCTCGATTACCACCATACCTTGCAAGCTGCTTCTGCCGAAGCCGCCGAGCTTTCACGTACACAGTCGATGAAAGAAAACGAAGGTAAGTATTTGTTGATTGTGGATGGCTCGATCCCGATGGGCAATCCTGGGTATTCAACCATTGCAGGGATGAGTAATTACGACATGTTGGTGGAGACCGCGAAAGGTGCCGCAGCGATTGTGGCGGTGGGAACCTGCGCAACTTACGGTGGTATTCCGAAAGCAGATCCGAATCCTACGGGTGCTGTCTCCGTGGGCGACATCATCAAAGATAAACCGATTATCAATGTGCCCGGTTGCCCACCCATTCCAGTGGTAATGACCGGCGTACTGGCGCACTTTTTAACCTTTGGCAATATTCCTGAGCTGGATAATCTAGGGCGGCCAAAATCTTTTTATGGTGAAACGATTCACGACCGTTGCTATCGCCGTCCTTTCTATGATCAAGGAAAATTTGCGCAGACCTTTGATGATGAAGCCGCGCGTAAAGGCTGGTGCTTATTTAAGCTTGGTTGTAAAGGACCGGTGACCTATAACGCTTGCGCTACTACGAAGTGGAACGATGGCACTAGTTTCCCAATTCAATCGGGACATGGTTGCATCGGTTGCTCGGAGCCGAATTTCTGGGATGCAGGGCCACTCTATCAAGCGCTCTCTATGCCAGCCTCAGCGACAACAGCGATGTTAGGCGGGGCGGCGGCGGGTGCGGTGATCACTTGGCATAACCGCTCGATTAAATCAGCGGCGAAAGCGGCGCACAGCAAAGTGACTGTGCAAGAACTAACGCGGGAGGAAAAATGAACCACCTCGATCTGTTAACTTTCGCACGGGGTACAGCGCTTAATTGGGCGCTGGTGATTTTCGTGTTGGGTATTACCTTGCGGCTATTTGAGATTTTTGGCTTGGGTCGCAAAGCGGATTTAGCAAAGCCTCGCAGCAATAGTTGCGGCAATGGCTGGAGAACGATGTTCACGCGCTCACTGCCGCCCGAGGGAATGTTGAAACGCGAACCGGTGACTTATATTGCGGGTTATATTTTTCATGTGGGCTTGCTCGCGGTGATCTTTTTGTTTGCCCCCCATATTGAGTTTTTTCGCAGTTTTTTCGGCTTTGGTTGGGCGAGCTTGCCGAGTGCCTTAGTCGATGCATTAGTGGTCGCATCTATCTTGGCATTGGGTGTGTTGCTTGCGCATCGCTTGAATAATCCAGTGAAACGAATGTTATCTGGCTTTGGTGATTATTTAGCTTGGGCGGCGACCTTGTTGCCTTTGTTAACAGGCTATATGGCTTATCACCACTTAATGTTTGAATACACTTTGATGTTGGCGCTGCATATTTTCTCAGTCGAATTGTTACTCGTGTTGCTGCCATTCACCAAACTTTTTCACACCTTCTCCGTGTTTATTTCGCGTTGGTATAACGGCGATATATTCGGACGCAAGGGTGTCGCTTCTTAATCGGGAGGAATGATGAGTGCAACGTTAGCAAAAGGCATCAACTCTTTTAAAGATGTCATTGATGCGCCTATCGCCAGTTTTTTTTCCAGCTGCGTGCATTGTGGCCTGTGTGCTGAGGCGTGTTTGTTCTATACCGAAACGGGCGATGCGAAATACACACCGATTCATAAATTAGAACCGCTGCGCCGTGTGTGGCAACAGGAATACACCTTGCTCGGCAAATTAGGTAAAGCGCTGGGTCTCTCTAAGCCAATAACGGATGAAGAGTTAGCTGAATGGGAGCCACTGGTGTATGACAGTTGCACGATGTGCGGCCGTTGCGCGATGGTTTGTCCAGTGGGTAATGATCTGACTTATATGATCCGCAAGATGCGTGAAGGGATGTCTGCCTCTGGTCATGCGCCAGCAGATTTGGTCGGCGCAACAACTCGTGCCGTCAATCTGGGTAGCCCGATGGGTATCAAGTGGCCGGCGGTGCTCGCGCAAATCAAACACGTGCAGGATGAAACAGGCATCGAAGTGCCGGTTGAAAAATCAGGCGTGGATTATTTGGTGTTGATGTCTTCAATGGAGATTATCAACTTTCCTGAATATCTCTCTGCCCTTAGCCGAATTTTTAAGCAAGCCGGAGTGAGTTGGACTTTGGCGCAAGATGCTTTCGAAGCGACTAACAGTGGTATTCAAATTGGCGCTTCAGATTTGGCGCGTGAAATTGTCAGTCGTATTGTGATTGCGGCAGAGCGGTTGAAAGTTAAATGCGTGATTAGCCCTGAGTGTGGTCATGCGTTTACTGCACTGCGCTGGGAAGGGCCTAACTTGATGGGAAAAGCCTACACTTTCGATGTGAAGCATATCCTCGAAGTGTTGGATGAATTGCGTAGCGCAGGAAAACTTAAAACGAACGGCAAAGATAAGCGTCCTTTGACTTATCACGACCCATGCCAGATCGCGCGACGCGGTGGAGTAATCGAGCAACCCCGTCACATCTTGGGCGACATTGCGGCAGATTTTCGTGAGATGCCGGATGCCGGCAAAATGAATTGGTGTTGTGGTGGCGGTGGCGGTGTTTCGGCCAACTCGCGCGCTGAGCCATTGCGCCTAGAAGTGTTCAAGCATAAAAAAGGCCAGATTGAAGCAACAGGGGTGAAAACTTTAGTTACTGCCTGTGCCAACTGCCGCATCGTGATGGAAGAGAGTTTAGAACACTATCACATGAAAGTTGAAGTGATCGGGCTGACCGAGCTACTAGCCGAATATTTAGTTGAGGACAAAGCGCTATGAACGAACAAACTTCCCGCCGCGTTATTGTTGACCCCGTCACACGCATTGAAGGGCACCTTCGCATTGAGGCCGAAACTGATGGTAATGGTCTTATCACTCGTGCTTCCTCCGCAGGAACAATGGTGCGTGGTATTGAAATTATTCTACGTGGACGTGACCCCCGTGAAGCTTGGGCTTTGGCGCAACGTATCTGTGGCGTGTGTACCTTGGTGCATGGTTTGGCTTCTGTGCGCGCAGTTGAAAATGCGCTAAAAATTGAAGTGCCGAGCAATGCGCAGCTCATTCGCAACCTGATGATTGGGGCGCAATATATTCACGATCACGTGATGCACTTTTATCATTTACATGCGTTGGATTGGGTTGATGTGGTGTCTGCACTCAAGGCCGACCCAAAGGCGACTTCGGCTTTGGCACAAAGTATCTCGGGCTACGCTAAATCCTCTCCTGGCTATTTCAGCGATGTGCAGAAAAAGCTTAAAGGTTTTGTCGATGCGGGGCAGTTAGGTATTTTTGCCAACGGCTATTGGGGGCACTCTGCCTACAAATTGCCGCCCGAAGCTAACTTGATGGCGGTGGCGCATTATCTGGATGCTCTCGCTTGGCAACGCGACGTGGTGAAGCTGCATGCTGTGTTTGGGGGCAAAAATCCGCATCCAATGTTTTTGGTTGGCGGCGTACCGTGTGCGATCAGCATAGATCCGAATCATCAGGGGCAGGGTAACGGGCCGCACTTTCATGGTGGCAACTCCGGCACTGCGCTCAACGCAGTAGGCTTGCAAACCGTACAGAATGCGATCAATCAAATGCGCGAATTTGTCGATCAAGTTTATGTACCCGATACCTTGGCTATCGCCAGTTTTTATAAAGATTGGTTTAAACAAGGCGAGGGTGTGGGTAACTTCCTCACTTTCGGTGACTTCCCCGCTAAAGGCATGTCTGACCCTTCTTCGTACATGATTCCACAAGGTGTAATCTTGGACCGCGACCTAAGCAAGATTCACCCGATCGACCTCAATGCAGAAAGTGAAATTGAAGAGTTCGTTAGCCATGCTTGGTACGAATACTCAGTCGGTAAAGAGAAAGGGCTGCATCCTTACAAGGGCGAAACTAAACTCGATTACACCGGACCTAAGCCGCCTTATCAACAGCTGGATGTGGACAAAGATTACTCGTGGATGAAGTCACCTCGCTGGAAAGGCAAAGCGGTTGAGGTCGGTCCGTTGGCGCGCGTGCTGATGATGCACGCCTCGGGCCATGAGCAAACCAAAGAGTTAGTCGGTATGACATTGAAAAAACTCGATCTGCCCGTGCAGGCGCTTTTTTCAACAATGGGCAGAACCGCAGCACGCACACTTGAAACAAAGCTAATCGCAGATCAGATGCAAGGCTGGTACAACCAACTCGTTGCCAACATAAAAGCGGGCGACGTTAAAACATTCAATGAAAGCAAATGGGATCCGGCTACTTGGCCAAGTCATGCTCAGGGAGTGGGTGTAATGGAAGCGCCACGTGGCGGACTTTCGCATTGGATTGTCATCGACGACCAAAAGATTAGTAACTACCAAGCCATTGTGCCGAGCACTTGGAATGCTGGGCCGCGCGACGCGCAGGGCAATCAAGGCCCTTACGAAGCTGCACTAAAAGGCCATAAGTTGCAGGACGTAAAACAACCCATCGAAATCCTGCGCACCATTCATAGCTTTGATCCCTG
>JAUYFR010000133.1 GCA_030690855.1 Gallionellaceae bacterium | reverse complement strand
GTGCGCAACATCGGTGCCAAAGCTTCCGATGCTGCCATCACTCAAACCATCATCGGTATGGCCCATAATCTGGGTATGGAGGTGATCGCCGAAGGTGTCGAAACGCAGGAGCAGAGGGACTTCCTGGAGCGCATGGGTTGTATGCTTTATCAGGGATATTTGTTCGGCAAACCCGTTCCGCTGGAAGAGTTTATTCAGTCCTTAAAATGAAAATTGCGCGGCACTTGCAATAGATTGGTTTCGTTCTGCCAATGAAAAAAGCTTGCATTGCTGCAAGCTTTTTTCATTTCCATACCGCTTGGGATCAGGTGATCACCGTTGGCTTGTCGCGTCCAGTGCGTGACTGTAATTCGGAAACCTGCAACGCTATACCGATCAACTCTTTCAATGCCAACTGCGCATCGAGGTGATGGCGCGAAACATCGGCCTCGAACGCTTCCAGATACACGCGCAGCGTTGCACCTTCGGTGCCCGTTCCGGAGAGACGGAAGATGATGCGGGAGCCGTCAGAGAACAGTAAGCGTATGCCTTGACCATTGCTGATGCTGCCATCTACAGGATCGGTGTAACTGAAATCGTCGCAGGTCTTCACCACGTATTTGCCAAACGATTTTCCGGTGAGTACAGTGAAGCTGTCGCGCAGGTGTTGCATCACACCATTTGCGGCCTCGGTGGGCAGGCTTTCGTAGTCATAGCGCGAATAGAAGTTGCGACCGTATTTCGCCCAATGTTCGCTCACGATGGTTTTTACAGATTGTTTACGTGCAGCAAGGATGTTGAGCCAGAACAGAACCGCCCACAGCCCGTCTTTTTCGCGCACATGGTCGGAGCCGGTGCCGAAACTTTCTTCGCCGCACAGCGTGACCTTGCCCGCATTCATTAGGTTGCCGAAAAATTTCCAGCCGGTCGGCGTTTCGAAGCAGGGGATGTTCAGCGTCCGTGCCACTCGATCTGCTGCAGCGCTGGTCGGCATAGAACGTGCAATGCCTGCCAAGCCTTTTTTATAAGCGGGTGCAAGCGTGGCGTTGGCAGCCAGCAGGGCTAAACTGTCCGAGGGCGTGACGAAGAAGTGGTGACCCAAGATCATATTGCGGTCGCCGTCGCCATCTGACGCCGCGCCGAAATCCGGCGCGTTGTCACCGTACATAATCTCCACCAGATCGTGCGCGTAAGTCAGGTTCGGATCGGGATGGCCGCCGCCGAAATCTTCCAGCGGTACGCCGTTCATCACACTGCCTGCCGCAGCCCCCAAGCGACCTTCCAAAATATCTTTGGCATAAGGCCCGTTCACCGCATGCATCGCATCAAACTTGATGCGAAAACCGCCTTGCAGTAGTACGCGGATAGCGGCGAAATCGAACAGCGATTCCATCAATTCAGCGTAATCGCTTACCGGGTCGATCACAAGTACCTGCATATCGCCCAATGTGCAGCTACCCAGAGTGTCGACGGCGATCTGTTCTGCGGTTCCGCAACCGGGAGGCAAGCCGGTGTCGGTGGCCAAAGCGCCATGGTTTAAGAAATCACTGGCGATGGATGACTTTGTAGTGAGCGATCCCTTCTTCGGCCCCATCACAGGCAGATGGGTGACGGTGCTAACCTATCCCGTTCATGATGATCAAGGCAAGAAGATCGGCTTCCTCGGTCTGCCACTCGATCTTGCTCTGTACGTCCCCAATCTTTCCAGTGTGCCTTTAATCTCCGGCACGACCCTCGGCATCGTTACCACGGAAGGGGTTTTTGTGTGGCGCAACCTCGATACCGAGAAGTGGGTGGGGGAAAAATACTCGAACAACAAAACTTTGCAAAATCTGCTGGCCGGCAAAGTGGGCGAAATGGAAGGGATTGATGCGGTAGCAAGGCTTTATCATGTCGATAGAGTGGCGGCTACCGGCTGGATCACCTACGCCGGCATCCCGAGCAGCTATGTCAATGCCCAGCTATACGACACGTTGTTCAGGAACTTGGTGCTGGGTCTGATCTGCCTCATCTTTATTCTTGGATTGGCATGGCTGATCGCGCGTCAGATCTCGCGCCCGATAGGCGCGCTCGCCTTAGCTTCACGTGCCATCAGAACTGGCAACCAGCACGTACGCGCGGAGATGAATGGTCCACCGGAGATTATCGAAGTGGCGCGCGAATTCAACGAGATGCTCAAAGTGCGTTGGAAGACGGAGGCAGCGTTGCGCGAAAGCGAAGCTAAACTTTCGGATGCGTTGAAGATCGCCCGCCTCGGCCACTGGGAATATGAGTTGGCGAAAGATGAATTCATTTTCAACGATCAATATTATTCCTTGCACGAAACGAATGAAGGATAGGAAATCCAACCGCCCAAGTCAAATCAAACTCGTGCCGGAATCCTCACAACTCGATTCTCACCCAACACATCTGTGAAATTTCCCGCCCCCACGACAAGAATTTGCCGTGTCTTCCCCCTAAAACACCCGCAGCACGGGGCGCCTTAGACCATTGGCACAACCGCCCCCGAACGAGACACTTTGCTCATCCCTTCACCACACCACCCGCTGATCAAACTCAAACACCGCTTCTGGCTGAGGTACTGACTCCCACTGAGGATCGTTGCCCGCGCCATGCCGATGAACTGCTTCCAGCTCCCACAGTGGCGGCCCTCGTGCTGGCGCGACTTTGGGCGGCAGGGTGGATTCACCGAGGTGCTCCAGAATCTTGCGCACGCTGCTGCCCTCGGTGATGAAAGCGATGATGCGCATTTGCGATTGGCACAGCGGGCACACCAGCGGCAGCGTTTCATAAATGTGCGCTAACAGCATCGCCCACAGATAGTGGGAAGCGGCACGGTGCTGCGGTGCGTCTGCGGTGGTGGCTTCTGCCGCTGGCGGCACAACCACCGGCAGCGGTGCTAATGCCGTGACCGCCGCCCGCAGCGGCGAATTCGGTGCCAGCACACCGTAATAACGATGGCGATGCGCACGCGGTGGCGGAATGAGCGTGGCGATTTTGTCGATCAGCTCCAGTGGCGTGAGCACCAGATCACACGGGCTATCGGAACGGGGTTTGGGGTTGTGGTAGAGCAGATGCTCGGCATCGAGTGTGTGCAGATGCTCCAGTGCAAAAGGTGGACGGGCGCAGTAGCGTAGCAAGCGTTCTAACCCTGCGCGGTCTGTGCCGCTGATGCACACCGAGGCATCCATCGAGAAGCCACCACCGTGTTCCCAGCTCAGCATTTCGTTACGGTCGCTCTTGCCGATTAAGCCGCGCCGGACGAAGGTACGCAGGATGCGCTGGCGCACTTGGGCTTGTACGCGGGCGATGGCGGCGGCGTCTAGGTTAATAGAAGCGAAGGAAAAAGCTAAAGCAGATGCAAGTGCAAAAGCCGAAGCGAAGGCCGCAGATAAAGCGAAAATTGAAGCCGAGTTTAAGGCCATAAGACAATCAAATGAGAATGCAATGGCTGAAAAGCTGTCTAAGAAAGTCATTGCAGCAGCAAAGGCTAAAGAAAAAGCAATTGAGCAGCTAATAGATAATTTTGCGACACATCTTCTTGCACTAAATGAGGGAAATGAAATTTCTAAGCAATGGATGAATCGTTTGCTGAAAGCAATTAAGCCACCTGCGTGACTTCTGTTGACGATTCGTTGCCGCAGCTTTACAAATTCCTTAGCCGTAGTTTGATCGAAAATAAGTAAGAGCGCTGGCCGGATTCTCTGTTTTAGGGCGCACTTAGTTGCGATTCTGGCGCCCCTCTCAATAAAACTGGAGGTAAAAAAGCTGCCGGTCGCGACCGTCGGCAAAGGGTCGCGATTGCTGACCGACGAGGTGGAAAGCATTTTCAATCTCGTATGTATCCAAAGTGATTAACTAGAGACAGTCGATCCAACTATTTGGCGCAAGATTATAGTTCTAGAGGTATTGGATCTTTGATATGCAAAACAAATGTAGTCCAGCCTGAAACTGGTTCGATATTCACTTTTAAGCCTACACATCCTGTAACAGTGCGAACAATCGGATGATCTTTGGCTATACCAAGGCTTTTTATATCTTCCTTTGTGTTTACTTTTTTAGTGTTGTATTCCCGCTTAGTGGCGGGTTTTTGAGTGGTATTAGACATGGCAAAATTCAAGTTTTTTAGAGGAAACCGAAAATTACCATGAAACTTGAATTTATATCTGAATAAACTACCTATAATTTCATTGAGTTTTTTTAAGACTGACACTGAAAAACGGTGCCCTTTATTGCGAAAAACCCTTGGTAGTTATTGGGTTCGTTGTGATTTTAGTATAATTTTGTTGAGGTCTTAAAAAACTATACTAAAAGGTATCTGGTGCCGGGAGGGGGAATCGAACCCCCACGTTATTCCTAACACTGGATTTTGAGTCCAGCGCGTCTACCAATTCCGCCATCCC
>JAUYFR010000127.1 GCA_030690855.1 Gallionellaceae bacterium | reverse complement strand
ACGATGAAATCGGTATTCGAGAGTTGCTCTCGGAAATTTTGTTCGATGAAGGGTATCGAGTTCATCTTGCTGAAAGTGCAGCACAAGCGAGGGAATATCGTCTAAGCCATACCCCAGATTTGGTGCTATTAGATATTTGGATGCCCGATACCGATGGTTTGGCGCTCTTAAAAGAATGGTCAAAACAGCAGATGTTAACGATGCCTGTGATTATGATGTCAGGTCATGGCACCATTGAAACGGCGTTGGAGGCAATTCGAATTGGCGCGATTGATTTTCTAGAAAAACCAATCGCTTTGCAAAAATTGCTAAAAACAGTGGCTAAAGCAATGCAACAAGGTATGCCGCTTCCAAAATCACAAGAGCCAGAAGTTGAGCTGGTGAATGAGCATGTGATGGTCATGGTTGCTTTACCGTTAGATTTGCCGTTACGGGAAGTGCGAGAATATTTTGATAGTGCGTATTTCAAATACCAAATGCAAAAAGAAAATAGCAATTTAACAAGAGTGGCTGAAAAAGTAGGTATTGAGCGTACCCACTTGTATCGAAAGCTGAAGCAGTTAGGAATTAAACCCCAAAAAAAGAGCGGGCTTGTGAGTGAGTAAGGTATTAACAAAGGGCAACAGTGTTATTGCCCTAAACAGGTCGCTGCGGCATAATTGGCGTTCTTTTTCGTAATTACAATTCAATCTTGACGTTCTGGATGTTTCATAGGAGGCTGTAAAATGGCTGTGACGCGTAATGTAAAACCCCCAAAGTTTAACGATACAACGGGTGCGATTCGCGCACTTGCAATGGACGCAGTGCAGAAGGCTAACTCTGGCCACCCAGGCGCGCCGATGGGCATGGCAGAGATCGCTGAGGTTCTGTGGAACCGCCATCTGCGCCACAACCCAACGAATCCAAAATGGGCCGATCGCGATCGTTTTGTGCAGTCTAACGGCCACGGCTCGATGTTGATTTACGCACTGTTACACCTAACAGGCTACGACTTGCCGATGGAAGAAATTAAACGCTTCCGTCAAATGCACTCTAAGACACCAGGCCACCCGGAATATGGCTATACCGTGGGTGTTGAAACAACGACAGGCCCATTGGGTCAAGGTATCACCAACGCGGTAGGTATGGCGATGGCTGAAAAGCTAATGGCTAATCAATTTAACAAGCCAGGCCATGAAATCGTCGATCACCGCACCTATGTATTTATGGGTGACGGTTGCATGATGGAAGGTATCTCACACGAAGCTTGCGCTTTGGCAGGTACTTGGGGCCTAGGTAAGCTGACAGCATTCTGGGACGACAACGATATTTCTATTGATGGTCACGTTGGTGGCTGGTTCACTGATAACACACCAAAGCGCTTTGAGGCTTACGGTTGGCACGTAATTGCGGATGTTGAAGGCCACGATTCAGATGCGCTTCATGCTGCTATTGAGGCCGCTAAAAAAGTCACAGATAAGCCAACCTTGATTTGCTGTAAGACAGTGATCGGTGCAGGTTCGCCAAACAAAGAAGGTACACACGATGTTCACGGCGCTGCACTTGGCGATGCTGAAATTGCGGCTACGCGCGCACGCATCGGTTGGAACTACCCCCCGTTTGAAATTCCTGCTCATGTTTATAAAGCATGGGATGCCAAAGAAAAAGGCGCGGCTCTTGAAAAAGAATGGAATACAAAATTTGCGGCTTATCGCGCAGCATTCCCAGCAGAAGCGTCTGAATTTGAGCGTCGTATGAAAGGTGATTTGCCAGCCAACTGGGCTGACTTTGCTGCTAAAGCACTGGAGCAGGTTAATGCTAAAGGCGAAACAATCGCTACACGCAAAGCATCGCAAAATGCGATCAATGCATTGCAACCCGGGTTGCCAGAATTTTTGGGCGGCTCTGCTGACTTGACAGGTTCTAACCTGACTAATTGGGTTGGTGCAACTCATGTTTCTGGTACTAAGCCAGGGAACTACATTAGCTACGGCGTACGTGAATTCGGTATGTCACACATTATGAACGGTATGGCATTGCACGGTGGTTTGTTGCCATTCGGCGGTACGTTTTTAATGTTCTCTGAATACGCACGTAATGCCTTGCGTATGTCGGCTTTGATGAAGCAGCGCGTGATTTATGTGTTTACTCATGACTCTATTGGCCTGGGCGAAGATGGCCCAACTCACCAGCCAGTCGAGCAAACAACAACCCTGCGTTATATTCCAAATATGGACACATGGCGTCCATGCGACACGGTTGAGTCGATGGTATCTTGGATCTATTCAGTTGAGCGTCAAACAGGCCCATCTTCATTGATCTTCAGCCGTCAAAACCTGCAATTCCAAAAGCGTGATGCTGCGCAAATTGCCAATATTCGTAAGGGGGCTTATGTATTGTCTGAAGCGGCGAATGGCAAGCCTCAAGTGATTATTATTGCGACAGGTTCCGAAGTTGACTTAGCAATGAAGGCACAGGCAACGTTGGCAGCCGAAGGTGTGCATGCGCGAGTGGTATCAATGCCATCAACTAACGTGTTCGATCGCCAAGATCAGGCTTACAAAGACAGCGTATTGCTCAAAGGCGTTAAGCGCGTTGCGGTTGAAGCTGGCGTAACGGGTCTTTGGTATAAATATGTTGGCCTAGAGGGCGCGGTGATTGGTATGGACTGCTTTGGCGAGTCTGCCCCGGCACCTGAGCTATTCAAACACTTCGGTTTCACCGTGGAGAATGTGGTTGCGACGGTAAAGAAAGTAATCGGCTAATACTTAGCGCAACCCCATTGCGGCGGCGCGGCTAACATGAGCGCGGCGAATGTTAAGGGACGAGGTCTCGGCCAAAGCCAAAATGGGGTGAAAACAGTTAAGAGCGTTCTGTAAAAATTTTAATTAACTAAGGGAGAGATGAAAAATGGCAATTAAAGTCGGTATTAACGGTTTTGGTCGAATTGGTCGTATGGTATTTCGTGCGGCAGCTAAAGATTTTCCTGAAATTGAAGTGGTTGCAATTAACGATTTGCTCGAGCCAGATTATCTGGCATACATGTTGAAGTACGACTCAGTTCACGGCCGTTTCAATGGTGACGTGGCAGTAGAAGGTAGTAATTTGGTTGTAAATGGTAAAAAAATTCGTCTGACAGCAGAAAAAGACCCTGCAAATCTGAAGTGGAACGAAGTGGGCGCGG
>JAUYFR010000124.1 GCA_030690855.1 Gallionellaceae bacterium | reverse complement strand
AAGCCTGTACTGCTTCAGCCATTTGTTTAACGGCGCTTTCTACTTGGTTAATCTCGCCCATCATCTGTTTCAAATTATCTTGACCGCTATTCGCGCGTCTTAAGCTCTCTTGCGACAGGCTTGCCACCTCTTTAGTGGCGTCAGCGACTGAGCCAATGCTTGAGCTCATTTGTTCCACCGCACCGGCGGTGTTGCTCGCGGCATCACTTTGGCGCTGTGAGTTTTCGGCCACTTGATTGGCATTGGATGAAAGTCGCTGCGCTGCACTGGTGACTTCGTCTGCATGTCCATGCACTTCGCGCACGATCTGCTGAAAGCTATCAACGAGAGAATTAAACACGCCTGCCATGCGGCCGATTTCATCGCCGCTAGTGATCGGCGCACGCTTGGATAAGTCGCCATTCGCTTTGATTTCTAGCATGGTTTTTTCTAAGCGATCGGCAGGGTCAGTGACATTTTTAATCAGTGCGCCAATCAGGAAAAACAGTAGCACTTGCAAGCCGATTTGACCGCCCCACAACACAAAATTAAGTCTTTCTAGCGCATGCTTTTCTGCTTCTAAATTGAGCGTTAAGCTCACCGCGCCATTTACTGTGCCCTCAGGCACGACGTGGCAGGTTAAGCAATTTGTACCGTGAAAGTTTTGACTTGCTGCAATAGGAACAACCACTCGCAAACTATGAACCTTGCCGTCGGTAATTTTCTTTTGTACTACATTGCTGCTCATTGCGGCATTGTCCAGCTCATCCGCTTTGTTTTCTTCGGGTAAGCCAGGTCCAAAAACATCTGAGATGGCTTTGCCGCGCACAATGTGAAAATCAAGCACGCCATCTTGGCTCGCCATTTTTTGAATAAAGGTTTTACGCGCCTCTGCATCGGTGATCGTGCCGCTCAACATCATGCCGTTGAGCGCCAAAAATGACTGCATGGCGCTGCTGCGCGCACTTTCTGCTGCGCTGTGATTCATTTTGGCCTCAAATTCACCCATCAACCACGCCTGCGCAATGCTCAACACCACGAGCAAGGCTGCCTGAATTGGAAATTGTAATTTGTTGCTCAATGAAAGTCCGTACCACCATTTATTCATTTTGTTATCCCCTAAACTTTGAAATGCACAACGCTCTTTCTAAGTTCTTCAGCTACGCTTTCTAACATGCTGACTGCCTGCACCGCACCTTGCACTGCAACGTGGGTTTCACCGGCCATGCTGGCGATACTTTCCATGTTGCGTGCAATTTGTTCGCTGGTGACTTTTTGTTCGTTCACTGAAGTCGTAATGTCATCCACACCCGCATTGACGCTAGTCACCACGGCATTCGCTTGCTCCAATACATCGGTCACTTCTTGTATGTGTTTCTGGCTGCTTTGCAATGCTTGCAAGCCATTTTGCACATTGCGTTCAACCTGCTCGCTCTGCTCGCCCAAGGTGCGTGTGACTTCATCAATTCGGCTGGCTGACTGTGCCGACTTCTCAGCCAGCTTGCGCACTTCGTCGGCCACCACGGCAAAGCCGCGCCCTTGCTCGCCAGCGCGAGCCGCCTCGATCGCCGCGTTCAAAGCCAAAAGGTTGGTTTGCTCGGCAATGTCGCGCACTTGTTGCGTCATGTTGGTGATGCTTGCAGTGCTCTTCAAGAAATCGCTCACTGAATCCGCCATCATGCGCACGGCCGTTTCGACTTGGTTAATTTCGGCAACCATTTCGTTCATGCTGGACAGACCTTGATCAGCTCGCTGCATGCTTTCGGTAGAAAGTTTGGCCACACGCGAGGCGTTATCGGAAACGGAGGAAATACTAGTGCGCATCAGTTCGACCTGATGCACCGTGCTGCTGGCGGCTTCAGCTTGGCGCTGCGAGGCAGAAACAATCTTGTTGGTATCGGAAGACAAAGCATGTGCGGAATTCACCACTTGCTCGGCGTAACCGTGCATTTGCCCAACGATCGTTTGAAAATTGCTCACGAGGGCATTAAAGGCAGAAGCAGCCTGGCCAATTTCGTCATCATTTCGCACATCTGCACGCTTGGTGAGATCGCCATCTATTTGCATGGTGCTCATCAATTGCTGCACTTCTTTCACTGGTGAGATCACGCGATCGATGATCCAGCCGATCATGAAGAACAGGAATATTTGCACCGCAACTTGAATGCCCCACAGCCACAGGTTGGCTTGTTTAAGTAAGGCAAACTCTTCCTGCAGATCAAGGCTGATGCTAGCTGCGCCATTGACGGTGCCTTCGGGCACAACGTGACATTGCAAGCAATTGGTGCCGCGAAAATCTGATTTAGCGATGAATGGCACGACCACTCGCATGACATCTTTGCCATTTTCATGACTGAGCTCACTTTGTACTTTGCCGGTACTAAGCGTGGCTTTGTCTAAATCGTCCATAGCTTGTTCTTCAGGCAAACCGGGGCCGAATTGATCTGTCACAGCCTTGCTGCGCATAACGCGCAGTTCGGTGATTTTTTCTGAGGCGCCCATTTTTTTGATGTAAAGCTTGCGCTGGTCAGCATCACTGATGATGCCATTCAGCATCAACATGTTCAGCCCGTTGATCACGCCATCAGCGGTGACTGCCGCTTTATCTCTGGCTTCCTGTAACACACGGCTTTCAAATTGGTCAGAGGCCCAACGTTGCGCACTCACCATAATAATGATTAGGATCAGTTGAATAGGTATTTCCAGCTTGTGCTTGAGACTAAGTTTGTTCCACCACTGTGTCATTTTAATACTCCTCAAATTTGCGGGCTTTACTTACCCTTACTCTAACTTCTATAGCGGCAGCTATTTATATTTCTTTAATCTTTTCAATCTGGATAGCAGGCTTTTCATATCTTCAGGATTAACTTTATCGCGTTTCTCGTTGTGTTAATGCGCAGAATAGAGCGGGTTTTCTGTGCCACTCCTTTGTTTTAGGGGTGTTGAAAGCCGAGCTTTAGCTTGATAAATGCTGACTGCCAGCCATATTCCTAGAAAACGCAGTTAAGTGCCGAGACAAGCTGGATGAGGGTTCGCGAGCAATTGCGACCCGATTAATTAAGGGGCATCACTAGTGTCCGGTTAAGAATCGAATAGATTCAATTGGTTGCTGAGATCTGTGTTTTCTGTCTGACCGCCGATACTCTGCAAAGCTTGTTGAATAGGCATTTTCTCGAACAGCGTGACCGACAGAATCTGTAACAAAGTGTAGAGCGAGGCGTCTAAATTGAGACGCTTTTTGATAATGGCGACGAGTACATAAACTGAAACGGCGATCCAGATTTGCGACTTCACTGCATTCTCT
>JAUYFR010000110.1 GCA_030690855.1 Gallionellaceae bacterium | reverse complement strand
GTGGTCACGGCAACTTGTTTGGCAACAGAGCGCTTGATTACTCGCAATGCCAATACGCTGAGCGATTGGAGTGCAACCATCACCGGAATTTTGTTGGGGCTGACCCTGCCGCCAGCCTTCCCGTTATGGATGGGTGTCATCGCAGGCTTTGTGGCTATTGCCATCGGAAAGGCTTTGTTCGGTGGTTTAGGTCATAACCCATTTAATCCTGCACTGGTGGGACGTGCGTTTGTACAAGCCGCTTTTCCTGTGGCAATCACTACTTGGGTCCCCGCATTTTCAGTCAATCGCTTCAGCGAATTTGTGCCGACGACATTCACCGCGCCACTGATGATGCCGCCGGAAATCATAGCGTGGATTAAACAACAAGGGGTAGATGCGTTTACGGGCGCCACACCTTTAGCGCGCTGGAAATTTGAGAACGTGACGGCATCGGCATACGATTTACTGACGGGTGCGGTTACCGCTTCAGCAGGCGAAACTTCTGCCCTCTTAATTTTGCTGTGCGGTGCCTATCTCGCCGCACGTAAATTTATGGATTGGCGCATTCCGGTTGCCGTGCTGGCCTCTGCGGCACTGACAGCTTGGATGTTTCAACTCTACGATCCGACGCATTATCCTGCGCCGATATTTGTCTTGCTCTCCGGCGGCTTGATGTTGGGCGCGGTGTACATGGCCACCGATATGGCGACCTCGCCAGTGACACCGCTTGGTGTTTGGATATACGGCGCGATAATTGGTGTGGTGACGGTGATGATTCGTTACTTTGGTGGGCTGACTGAAGGGGTGATGTATGCGATTTTGCTGGGTAATGCCCTCACTCCACTGATCGACCAATACACTCAGCCGCGTGTGTACGGTACACGTAAAAAGGGGCAGCCATGAATGCGCCAACTGAAGTGCAAACCACCCCCGGCAGCAAAATGATTCTGACGATGGGATTAGTCGCGAGCATTTGTGGTGTGTTGATCGTCGCCGCGTTTGAGAGTACGCAGGACGCGATTGCCGAGAATAAACGCATCATGGTTGAGCGTGCCGTATTTAAAGTGCTACCCGGAGCCGTGAAGGTGCGCGAGTATTTTGTAAGTTCTCAATATAATCATGGTATTAGCGAAAATCCAATTGAGGGTGGCGTAAAGTTCTATGCGGCTTATGATGCCGCAGGTGCGCTGAAGGGCATCGCCGCTGAGGCTGCCGGTAAAGGCTACGCCGATGTGGTGCGTGTGTTGTACGGTTACGACGTGACCTGTCAGTGCATCATCGGTATCGGCGTGGTTTCCATGCGTGAAACGCCCGGCATTGGCGACAAAATTATTACCGACCAAGCGTTTTTGAAAAACTTCGAAGCCTTGGATGTGCGGGTGAATAGCGAACTGACTGCATTGGCAAACGCAGTAAAAGTAGTTAGACATGGCAGCAAGCAAAACGCGTGGGAGATTGATGCGATTGCGGGGGCAACGGTCACTTCCAAAGCGGTGGGTCGCGGCATTAATGAAAGCGCACAAAAGCTGATGCCATTGTTGGTGCCACACATTACGGAGTTAAAGCCATGAGCATGCCCAAGCCGGTGGACGATAGCATTACTTTTGATACCTTCATGGAAGGTGTGTGGCGACAAAATCCCGTGTTCGTCATGGTGCTCGGCATGTGTCCGACCTTGGCGGTGACTGTTTCTGCGGCCAACGCCATTTCGATGGGGATCGCGACCGCGTTTGTGTTGGTGAGTTCGTGCTTTTTGGTGTCGTTGATTCGCAATGTGGTACCGAAAGAAGTGCGAATCGCGACTTACATTGTCATCATCGCGACCTTCGTAACGCTCGTTGATTACATCATTCAGGCGGTGAGTCTGTCGCTATATGAAGCACTCGGCGCCTTCATTCAATTGATCGTGGTGAACTGCATTATCTTGGGTCGAGCTGAAGCGCATGCGTCCAAAAATCCACCACTCAAATCAGTGATCAATGCGCTCGGCATGGGGCTGGGCTTCACCATTGGCTTGTTACTCTTGGGGGCGACGCGAGAAATTTTGGGCGCAGGAAAGTTATTTGGCATCTCGCTATTCGGTGAACATTTTCAGCCGTGGGTGGTGATGGTGTTACCGCCCGGCGGCTTCTTCGTGTTGGGCGGCTGGCTGTTGTTGTTTGCTTTTTTCCGCGATAAGCCAGCGACAGGAGGACATTGATATGGGACATGAATCAGTCAGTCAGATTTTCATTGCAACGTTGCTGACCAATAACTTTGTGTTGGCAATGTTCCTCGGTCTATGTCCTTTCTTGGGTGTGTCGGGGCGGCTGGGCACAGCGCTACCAATGGGCATTGCAACCACCTTTGTGATGCTGGTCGCATCGCTATGCGCCTATGGTTTGAATTTATTGCTGAGCGTTTTTCATCTCGATTTTTTGCGGCTAATTTCTTACATCGTAGTCATTGCGTCATCCGTGCAACTCGTCGAAATGGTGATGAAAAAATACAGCCCTGCGTTGTTCCGTGCGCTGGGAATTTATCTGCCGCTGATTACCACCAATTGTGCGGTGTTAGGCGTAGCCTTGTTTCAAACGGCGCGTGAATACGACCTCTCGCAATCGCTGGCGTTTTCATTTGGCGGTGGTGCGGGCTTCACCTTGGCGCTCGTGTTGATGGCCTCGCTGCGTGAACGTTTGCAACTCGCTAATGTGCCGACACTGGTACAAGGCACCGCGTTATCACTTATCTTGGCAGGACTGTTGTCGCTGACCTTTATGGGCTTTGCCGGATTAGGAGGTGGAGAATGATCTACATACAAACCGTGATGATCGTGTTACTGCTGATGGTCATCTTTATGCTG
>JAUYFR010000109.1 GCA_030690855.1 Gallionellaceae bacterium | reverse complement strand
CGAGACTCGCCCCCACTGGCTCACTGTCTCGACAGTCAAAGAAAACGGGGTGACTACCCATTATGTTGGCACCTATACCGACATTACCGAACGCAAGGCTGCTGAAGAGCTGTTGCGCGAAAGCGATCTGCGCTGGAAATTCGCGATCGAAGGTTCTGGTGATGGCGTCTGGGATACAAATCTTCAGACGGGGGAATCTCAATACTCCAAGCGCTGGAAAGAGATGCTGGGCTATACCGATGAGGACATTTTGCCGACGCGGCAGGAGTGGTTAAAGCGGATACACCCCGAAGACCAGTCGCATGTAGCCACCTCGATGCAAGCGTATCTGGAAGGTAAAACACCGAGTTATGTGGTGGAGTATCGTTTGCGCTGTAAAGATGACAGCTATCAATGGATTTTAGCTCGGGGCATCATCGTCAGCCGTAGCGATGACGGCAAGCCGCTGCGCATGATCGGCACACATACCGACATCACTGATCGCAAACAGCACGAACAGCAACTTGAACACATCGCCCACTACGATGCGCTGACCAGCCTCCCTAACCGCGTATTGTTGGCAGACCGATTACATCAAGGGATGATCCAAGCACAGCGGCGTGGACAACGTTTAGCCGTTGCGTATCTTGATCTGGATGGCTTCAAAGCCGTCAATGATAATCACGGGCATGAAACCGGCGATCAATTGCTTATCACCATAGCAAGTCGTATGAAACAGGCTTTGCGCGAAAGCGATACCCTCGCCCGACTAGGCGGCGACGAATTCGTTGCAGTGTTGACCGATCTGGCTGATATCGAAGCTAGCGTACCGATGCTCACTCGTTTACTGAGCGCGGCTGCCGAACCGGTACATATCGGCGATCTCGTGCTGCAAGTTTCCGCCAGCCTCGGGGTGACTTTCTACCCGCAAAGTAACGAAGTGGATGCCGATCAACTCCTGCGTCAAGCCGACCAAGCCATGTATCAAGCCAAGCTGGCCGGCAAGAATCGTTATTACGTTTTCGATGCTGCGCAAGACAGCAGCATCCGTGGTCATCACGATAGTCTGGAACGCATTCGCCGCGCCCTTATTTCGCAGGAATTCGTCTTACATTATCAACCCAAGGTCAATATGCGTACTGGCGTTGTCACCGGTGCAGAAGCTTTGATCCGCTGGCAACACCCGGAAAAAGGACTGTTGCCGCCCGGCGTATTTCTGCCGGTGATTGAAGATCATATGCTGGCGGTTGAAGTCGGCGAGTGGGTCATCTCCACCGCCCTCACCCAAATGGAGATTTGGCATGCCGTGGGGCTGGACATTCCTGTCAGCGTCAATGTCAGCGCACGTCAGTTGCAGGAGCTAAATTTTGTTGATCGTCTGAGGGAGACTTTATCGCGCCATCCAAATATCAGACCTGGCTGCTTGGAGCTCGAAGTACTAGAGACGAGTGCGCTAGAAGATATGACACATATATCTAAGTTAATCGAGAGCTGCCGCAGCATAGGGGTGAAATTTTCGCTAGACGATTTTGGCACCGGCTACTCCTCGCTCACTTATTTGAAACGTCTGCCCGTCACCACGCTCAAAATCGATCAAAGCTTCGTGCGTGACATGCTGGACGACCCAGATGACTTGTCCATATTGCAAGGCATACTCGGGCTAGCCACTGCCTTCAATCGTGAAGTGATTGCCGAAGGTGTGGAGACGATGGCGCATGGCGCGATGTTGCTGCAACTTGGCTGTGACCAGGTGCAAGGCTACGGCATCGCCCGCCCGATGCCAGCCCATGAACTCCCGGCTTGGGCAGCTACGTGGCGTCCAGACTCCTCATGGGTCGATCTATATCGCATCAGCCGTGATGATTTTGCGCTGCTATTTGCGGGTGTCGAACATCGCGCTTGGATCGTGGCGATTGAACGTTTCCTCAAAGATGAGGGGAAAATGCTGCCGCCACTCGATCAACATGAGTGCCGATTTGGTAAGTGGTTGAATATAGAAGGTATCTTGCGGCATCAAACACATCCTGACTTTCAGCCCATCTTTGAGCTGCATCAACAAGTGCATGAATTGGCGACCGAGTTACTGAAACTTCATCTGCACGAACAAAAAGAACAAGCTCTGGCGAGGTTGCCAGAGCTCTTTACGCTACGGGATGCCTTGCTTGAGCAATTAAAAAAACTGTTGCTAAGAAAGGATCACTAGTGTGTAACATGACTACGCCACACATGGGCAAGTTGGCATGTAATGGGAGGCACTCCGCTGTCTGTACTTCAACAGCTCGGCGCATGGAGATCGCTTGATATGGTGCAGAGATACGCACACCTTGCACCGGATTATGTGGCTCAGTACGCCAATAACTCCAAGCGGATTGCCGTAAACGTCCCCACAATTTCCACCACAGACGAATTAAATTTAGTTGGTATTTAATAAAAAAGCCCGCTAATCTATTGAATTAACGGGCTTTGTTTGGGGTGATCGATGGGGCTCGAACCCACGACAACTGGAATCACAATCCACTTATTTATTTTTAACAAAACCATTTGTTTACTTGATATATGATCGGTTATATAATGCCATAACGATTAACAGGGACAAAACGGGGACAGTTATGGCGGCATTCAGTCAGCGCGAAAGCGGTTTGTGGCAAGCAAAAATCAGGCGCAAAGGCCACCCCACTCAGTCAAAAACGTTTGAAGCCAAAAAAGATGCTGAAGCCTGGGCGAGAGATATTGAAAATAAAATGGATCGCTCGGTATTTGTTGACATGAGCTCCGCAGAAGGTCTCACATTAAAGCAAGCCTTAGATGATTACGAAGATCAAGTTAGCAAAAGAAAAGATGGGTACGATGTTGAGAAAATAAGGCTTGCCGTTTGGCGTAAAGATGATTTAGCCCAGCGCTCTATGGCTTCGCTGCGCAAATCAGACTTTGCAAAATGGCTGTCAAAGCGCCTTGATACCGTATCTGAGAAAACTGGGCGCTTAATCTCTCCAAATACTGCAAAGAAGGAGCTGGCTATTATCAGCCATTTGTTCGTAGTAGCAAAGGATCGCTGGAATTTGCCCGTCGAAAACCCTATCAACGGTATTGAAATTGAGCTTGAAGACAACTCGCGAGATCGACGGCTTGAAATGGGCGAAGAGGATAAGTTAATTGCAGCTCTAAGCAAAAGCGGATGCGGTGATAAGCGCGCCAACCCGTGGATTTTGCCTGTAACGAAAATCGCAATAGAGACCGCTGCAAGGCGCTCTGAGCTGCTAGCTATAAAATGGGCTGACGTTGATTTGATTCGCTCCACCTTGCGAATTAAGGGAATGGCTAGGAGCAACGGTAAAAGCCGAAACAAAGCAAAGGTCGGCGGTGTTCGAGTTAAATTCCGAGACGTTCCGCTATCCCAAAAAGCCAAAGATATTCTCAACGGCCTTTATATATCTAATGACTCAATAAAAGATGATCACTTGGTATTCGGCACAACTGAAACCGCGTTTGAGCAGTCTTTTAAAAGAGCGGTAGCTCGCGCCAAGCTTGATGATTTTCACTTCCACGACCTACGGCATGAGGCAACTAGTAGGCTGGCAACCAAGCTCCAAATACATGAATTAATGAAAGTGACGGGTCATACAAGCACTAAAACATTGATGCGCTATTACCACCCGAAAGCCGAGGATTTGGCTAAAAAACTCGGCTAATTAGAAACAATCCAAGCTTGTGTATTAAGTTACAGATAGGATATTATTGGTCATGGCTGATACAAAGGTTTCAGATGACTCCTTCACTCTTTCCTCAAAACAGGGAAATGGCGTGTTGCGCCGAGAGGTTTGGGTGGACGAACAAGGGAAAGTAGTTAAATATAACTTAGCTTATATCAACCGCAATATCTTTCAGCGGGACAATGGGCGGGTTGTTGGTTACGATAATGCACATGGGCAAGGGCATCACCGCCATTATATGGGCGTTGTAGAAGCAATTGAATTTGTCAGTTTTGAAGACATTGAAGATCGGTTTCAGTCTGACTGGATAGCGTTTAGGAGCAAGCAAAAATGAAAACAATACTTAAAGTAGAAAGCGTTGAAGAGTTTTTTAAACGCGGCAAGGCAATTGCTAAGTTGGCAGACAAGGGCCGCCAAATTCCTCGCGAGAAAGTGATTTCGTTTGAAGATCCACAAGATCTTGCCAGCCTAGTGACAACCGCAAAACTTGCTCTATTTAGAGAGGTTAGGGAATGCCCGGGTTCTATCAGTGACTTATCGGGACGGCTTCATAGAGACAGAAGCGCCGTTAAAAGAGATATTGATGAACTCAAGCGTTTTGGCTTAGTGGAAGTCGAAGATGTGCCTTTCCCCGGCCACGGAAGGAAAAAAGAAGTACGCGCGCTTGCAGAACAAGTTCTCCTTGCTGTTTAACTCACGCCATCTAAAGCTTAATTACCCCCAGCAGAATCTGCTAAGCCCTCGTCACCATCAGGCTGGCTGGAAATTTTCTCGCGCAACTTAGCGCCTTTTTGCTCTTTCTCATTGATCAACTGAATGCAGCCATAAATCGGACTATCAGCTCCACGGCGCGCTTCAAGCCTTGTTGCGCGTTTGGCTGCAACTATGTGAATCTGAAATTGATTGTAGGCAGAGCAAAGAAAGCCGCCAAGATGGGCAGCATGTATGCAATCTCTAACGAGCAAGGGCAACCCTATACCACGCACGGAATTGCAACTTTATTTAAGCGCGCATGCGTTAGAGCTAAAGTATCTGGGATTACATTGAAGGATATTCGCTCGAAGGCTGCAACTGATTCGATCACGAATGGGTACTCAATGGAGCAGCTACAAGTATCCTTAGCTCACACTGATATTTCGACAACCAGAGATTACGTAAAGAACAAAATTGCACCGACAAATGAAATCGGATTAAGCCTTCCAGTGATACCAAAAAACAAAACATATTAGACAATTGTCTAATATGTTGTCTAATAAAAACTGACAATGTTGCTGTAAGTCTATATTTAAAATGGTCGGGGTGGGGGGATTCGAACTCCCGACATCCTGCTCCCAAAGCAGGCGCGCTACCAGGCTACGCTACACCCCGAAGAGGCGGCACTATACAGACAGAAAAATAAAAAATCAATTTGCTTATCAACTTTTTTTTGAAATTTGTGGCATAGCCAATATTAGGTAATAAACCATCGACCACAAGGTGAGAATTGCCGCTATATAGATCAGCACAGTTCCCGCCAAATGCACTGATAAATTCAGGATCGGCTCGTGATAGAGCAACAGCAAAATTGCGATCATTTGAAAAGTCGTTTTCACTTTTCCCAACATTGAAACAGCGACATTTTTGCTATTGCCGAGTTGCGCCATCCATTCTCTTAATGCGGAAATCGCGATTTCTCTACCAATAATAATGAATGCAATTAGCGCATCAACGTAACCAAGTTTAATCAACACAATCAGCGCGGCTGTAACCATGAGCTTGTCAGCTACTGGATCTAAGAAGGCGCCAAATGCTGAGGTTTGATTTAACACACGGGCTAAGTACCCAT
>JAUYFR010000094.1 GCA_030690855.1 Gallionellaceae bacterium | reverse complement strand
CTGGTGACTTTGCAAAGCAAAGGCATCTTGTGCCTCACGCGATACTTTCCAGCGCTCGGCCACCTTCTCTGCGGTCAGCCCCATACCGTAAGCAATACTGTAACTTTCATCGTGCGCGAAAATCGCCGGGTTAAACGCAATCTTGTTGCCCATCATCGGCACCATGCTCATGCTCTCTGTGCCCGCCGCAATCATCACCTCTGCCTCACCCAAGCGAATACGATCTGCCGCTAATGCCACCGCCTGCAAACCTGAAGAGCAAAAACGATTGATGGTCATCCCCGGCACCGCATTCGGGATGCCAGCCAAGAGCAAAGCGATTCGCGCCACATTCATGCCCTGCTCTGCTTCTGGCATCGCACAACCCACAATCACATCACCGATGCTCGCGGGGTCTAGTGTCGGCGCTTGCGCCAACACACTTTTCAAGACATGAGCGAGTAAATCATCAGGGCGCGTATTACGAAACATCCCGCGCGGCGCTTTGCCTACCGGCGTGCGCGTCGCGGCGACGATGTAGGCTTCTTGAATTTGTTTGCTCATGATCGCTCCTTTAAATTGTCGTTACGTCATGTCTCTATTCTTCATGCACATCAATATGCACCGTACGAATATGCTGAATCAAACCGCTAGCCGCATCCTCCACCATATCCAACACCCGTTCAAAACCATCTGCACCACCATAGTATGGATCCGGCACTTCACGCTCAATATGTCGTCCTGCAAATTCCAAAAACAAACCGAGGTGACTGTCCGCATCATCAGGTCGCAAGCGTCGCAGAATCGAAAGGTTCGCTTCATCCATCGCCAACACATAGTCGAACTTGAAAAAATCGCCAGCATCAACTTGACGCCCGCGCAAGCGCGTCATGTCGTAGCCACGGTTTTTTGCTGCACGCTGAGTGCGAATATCTGGCGCATCGCCAATATGATAATCATGCGTTCCCGCCGAATCGATTTGGATAAATTCTGACAACCCCTCTTTTTCTACATAGTGCAGGAACACCGCCTCAGCCGTAGGAGAACGGCAAATATTGCCCATGCAGATAAATAAAACTCGTATTTTTTTCTTATTATTCAATTTGCTATGTAAAATTTAACTTAATAAAATGATAAATATTTATGAATTTCACGCTCTTAATAATCAAGCGAGCGCTCAGTTCCGCAACGGCTTGCTGTGCTTCAACATGTGTTCAATGCGCGCTTGTGTTTTTTCGGTTGCGAGCAACTCCATGAAGTTCTTGCGTTCCAAATCAAGCAACCATTGTTCATCCACCAAGCTGCCAGCATCGACATCTCCACCACATATCGTCTCGGCGACACGACAACCAATGTTGTGATCGTGCTCTGAAATAAATCCTCCTTCGCGCATATTGAGCATGGCGGCTTTGAGAGTGGCGATGCCGGTGCGGCCCGCTACTGCAATTTGATGTTGATGTAAGGGCGGGCGGTACGCAGTGGCATTGAGCGTTTTGGCCTCCTCTTTCGCCACATGTAGCAATTCAAAACGATTCAGCACGATGCGGTCGGAGGCTCTCAGATAACCCATCTCGCGCGCCAACTCTGCGCTCTTGCTGACCTCGCCCATCGCAATATTTTGAAAGTAGCGCCGCACGAACGGGAAGACATCAATACGATTGTCATTGGCAAAACGTTGTGCTTCTTGTGCCGCGCGCTGCGCCATTTCTTTGCAGCCACCGCCCGCTGGTAACAAACCAACGCCCACTTCAACCAGACCGATATAGCTTTCAAGCGTGGCGACGATGCGCGTGCAATGAATGGAGAATTCACAGCCGCCACCAATGGCCATGCCATCGACTGCGGCAATGGTTGGCACTTGCGCGTATTTCAAACGCTGCGACACGCGCTGAAACTTAGCGACCACTTCTTCGACGTGGGGCACATTGCCTACCGCTGCATTAAGTGCGCCCAGCACGCCACCGCCTCCCGCCACCGTATATTTCACGCGGTTTGCCGCCTGCTTGAATTTATCGAACATGCTGGCGTGTTGCGACGGCTCTTGCACGCCTTGCATCAGTTTTAACAAGTTTGCGCCATAGGAAAACGGCGGCTCGGTTTGCCACAAAATGAGTGCGCTGAAATGCGCTTCGGCTTCATCCACCGCGCGCAAAATGCCATCCAACACTTCGTTACTCACGGTATGGAATTTGCTCTTAAAACTGAGAATAGCAATGTTATCGCCCATGTGCCACATACGCACTTCATCAGTTTCAAAAACAGTTTCACCATAGATCGCAACTTCGCCAATCAAGCGATCAGGGAAAAATTGGCGCTGATAAACAGGAAGTGTGGATCGGGGTTGTAGGTCGGGATTCATCCCGACGGCCTCCTGTCGGGATGAATCCCGACCTACAGGAGCGTAAGAGCCCTGCGCAGTATGCACACCAGTACGTGTCGGCTCCATCACCCACTCGGGCAGCGATGCACTCGCCATTGTTTTTCCTGCGGCAATATCTTCAGCGATCCAGCCTGCCACTTTTTGCCAACCTGCCGCTTGCCAAATTTCAAATGGCCCTGCATCCCAACCGAAGCCCCAGCGCACGGCAAAATCAAAATCTCGTGCGTTATTGGCAATGCGCTCTAGTTGCAAAGCACAGTAATGAAAAACATCGCGAAACGTTGCCCACAAAAATTGAGATTGCGGATGTGGGTTGTTACGCAAGCCAGCCAGTTTTTTCGACCAATCGCGCTCGCGCAATATCTCTTTCACGGCATCATCCACTGCACTATCGGACAAGCGATATTGCTGTGTGTGCAAATCCAGCACATGAATTTCTTTGCCGATTTTTTGGTAAATACCGCGCTTGGTTTTTTGCCCCAGCGAACCTTGATCCACCAAATAAGCAAACCAACTTGGCAACTCAAAATGGCGATGCCACGGATCGTCCGTCAAATTTTCGCGCATCGTATTCACCACATGAGCGAACACATCGAGGCCAACCACATCCAACGTGCGGAAGGTGGCGCTCTTGGGGCGACCGAGGTAACGTCCGGTGAGTGCGTCCACCGTATCAAAGCCCAAATTGAAGGCAGCAGCGTGATGTTTAGTTGCCAGCATCGAAAACACACCGATACGGTTGGCGATAAAGTTGGGCGTATCTTTAGCGCGCACCACGCCTTTGCCCAGCGTGGAAACCAGAAAGGTTTCTAGCTCATCCAACAATGATGTTTCGGTTTTCTCACACGGAATTAATTCCACTAAATGCATGTAACGCGGTGGATTAAAAAAGTGCACACCACAGAATCGATGGCGTAAATTTTCGGGAAAAGCTTGCGCCAAGGTGTTGATTGACAAGCCAGAGGTGTTGCTGGCAAAAATCGCGCTTGCTCTAATGTAAGGCGCCACCTTGCGATACAAATCAGATTTCCAATCGATGCGCTCGGCGATCGCCTCAATCACCAAATCGCATTCACGTAGTTTTTCTAAATCCTCTTCGTAATTTGCCGGTTGGATAAATCCAATCTTATTGGGACTGGAAATCGGTGCAGGATCAAGCCTTTTTAACCCATCTAATGCATTGATTATATTGAGATATTTGTTTTTTCCTGAAGCGGGCAATTCAAACAACAGCGTTTCTACATTCGCATTTACTAAATGCGCTGCAATTTGCGCGCCCATTACCCCTGCGCCCAACACCGCCACTTTTCTGATCTGAAAATTTTCGCGCATTTGGATTCCCACTTTCTATTCTGCCGGCGGCACGACTCGCGGTTTGCGATCATCTCCTACCGCAACATAGGTCAACGTCGCCTCAGTCACTTTCACGCTCGTTGGTGCAATCGGGTTACGCTG
>JAUYFR010000071.1 GCA_030690855.1 Gallionellaceae bacterium | reverse complement strand
CGGATGTCTTCGCGCGTTTTGAACGTGCCTTCAGTTTGTGCGCGCTCTAAGTGGTAATGACACACATAGTTGGAGCGGCCTTTAAGCAGAGCAATCGAAACAGGCACTTTTAGTGCGTCGCGCACGGTGGGTAGGTCGCGTTGAAATAGTTGGTCTTGTAAGTTTTTAGTGCCCGTCGAAATAACGACTTTTCCACCCGCGAGCAAAGCCGGAACAAGATAGGCAAAGGTTTTACCCGTACCTGTGCCCGCTTCGGCAATGAGTTGGCCGTTGACGTTAATGGCCTCAGCGATCGCTTGAGCCAGTTCGACTTGTTGTGGGCGTGCGCGAAAGTTTTCAATGTGTGCTGAAAGTGCACCATCGGGGGCAAATAAGGCGGTGATTTGTTCTGAACTTAGCAAAAGGAAAAAGTCTGAAGTGAAGTGAGTGTGCTTGGATTTTACGCGAGGGAATGAGTGTGCGAGCGAGTTTTTTGGTTCAGCAAGAAATCGCAAAAGTGCAATGTTCTGATAGCATACATACCTTGTGTATTTGAGTTGTTGCAGATAAAAAAGACTAAATTAAGGAGGAAGTTATGCGAATAGTAAGAAATTTTAATCAGATTGTAATTGGTTGTTGCTTTGCCTTGACTTCGGGCGTGGTAATGTCGGATACGCTCGACTTAAGCTTGCCAAAACGTCAAATTTTGTCAGATGAAGCGAGGCCTTTTTTGTTGGCAGCTAA
Source organism: Gallionellaceae bacterium (assembly GCA_030690855.1). Taxonomy (GTDB): domain Bacteria; phylum Pseudomonadota; class Gammaproteobacteria; order Burkholderiales; family Gallionellaceae; genus PALSA-1006. The sequence continues at coordinate 1,883 of JAUYFR010000071.1, read as the reverse complement.
TGACGCAGATGTGAGCAAGGTTAAGGCAAATATTTCCACGGTGACACCAGCATCTGAGTTTGAGCCACCATTTTTTTCTGGCAGTAACGCACCCAAATATTTGGGTATTGGCACGGTGGTATTGGCAGGCTTAACCGCGATGAGCGCACCTGAGGGTTGCGAGGGTAGTTGTCCGGCTACTGCCGCCCCGCGTGAAACGAATGGCTCTCATGCTCAGTTTGCCAAAGCGACTGTTGCATTGGCCGCAGCGACGATTGCCACAGGTTTGTATGCTCATTGGGATGACTTTAGTACGGAAGACGGTTGGTCAGATCCTGACAATCTTCACGTCCTGTTGGGCATCTCGGGCGCGGCACTGATGGCATATGCAGTGAATAAGTCAGCGAGTTCGGCGACGCCAGTAAGTCATGCAGCTGTGGCTGAATTAGGCGCGCTTGGCATGGTTGTTGCCATTAAATTAACTTGGTAAGGAGCTAAACAATGAATGCAAAATTTAAATTAGCAGCTTTGCTACTTGGCTTGTTGGGCGTTAGTAGTACTTCGTTCGCCGAAGAAAGTTTAGTTGAGGCGATGTTCACCCCCTTTCGTCAAAAAGAAATCGTCCCTGTCGATAACAAGCAATATAAGGAAGAGTGTGGCAGTTGCCATTTCGCTTATCCGCCAGGCCTGTTACCCGAAAAATCTTGGGAAAAGTTGTTAAAAGGTGATGCACTGAAGAATCATTTTGGTGATAACGCTGAGCTAGATAATGATGTCCAGAAAGCCATTTACGATTATGCGACTGCGAATTCGGCGGACAAGTCCTATCACAAACGTTCACGCAAAATTACTCAGGCAACCGCCTCGGGTGATGCACCTTTGCGAATTACTGAGGTGCGTTACATCAAACGAAAGCATCACGAGCTTTCAGACAAAATGGTGAAAAATAATCCAGGCGTGAAATCACTTAGCTATTGCGATGCTTGTCACTCTCAAGCTAATCAAGGCGTTTTTGACAAAGATTTTGTAAAAATCCCTAATTTTGCCAAGTTGGAAGATTGAAACTGATCGATGAGTCAAATGAAAAACACCCGTGACACTTTGCAAAAATTTCTTTTTGAACACGCGCCTGTGCGGGGAGAAATTGTGCATCTCGACCAAACTTGGCAGAGCGTGCTTGACCGCCATGACTACCCTAAAGTGTTGCGTGACTTGATGGGGGAGCTGTGCGCGGCAGCGGTGCTGCTGGCGGCAACACTTAAGCTACAAGGCTCACTGGTGTTGCAGATACACGGCAAAGGTGTGGTCAAGTTGTTGGTGGTGGAATGCACGGGTAGCTTGGAATTGCGTGCAACTGCAAAGTGGGAAGGGGACGTCAGCTCTGGCACGTTGCGCGAACTGGTGGGGGACGGACGCTTTGTCATCACGCTTGACCCCAAAGACGGCAATCAGGCCTACCAAGGTATCGTCGCGCTTGAAGGCGAAAGCGTGGCTGACATTCTGCAAAACTACATGACGCGTTCAGAGCAATTAGATACTCGTTTATGGTTGGCGGCAGACGGGCAACACGCAACAGGAATGTTGCTGCAAAAGTTACCGGAGCAAAAAGGACACGATGCTGATGCTTGGGATCGAGCGACGCAACTTGCCGATACGGTGAAACGTGAAGAGTTACTTTCTTTAGCGGCAACCGAACTGATTCATCGTTTGTATCACGCAGAAGATATTCGTTTATTTGATGCGCAGGGCGTGGTGTTTAACTGCTCTTGCTCGCGTGAAAATGTAGCGCGGATGTTGAAAATGCTGGGGCGGCAAGAGGTCGATGAAATATTGGCCGAGCGAAAAGACATCGAAGTGTTTTGTGAGTTTTGTAATGAGCAATATTCGTTTGATGCGATTGATGC
>JAUYFR010000068.1 GCA_030690855.1 Gallionellaceae bacterium | reverse complement strand
AGCGTGGAGGGCTTTTTTTTGCCATCGTAAACATATTAAAGAGTAAAAATCCGAAAGGTTTTTTGTTGGAAAATGTGGAAGGACTGGCTTCGCATGATCGTGGCTTGACGCTAAAAACAATCATTGAGCAGCTTGAATTGTTAGGGTATCAAGTGGGTTGGCGGATTCTTGACGCATCGCAATTCGGCGTACCTCAGCAGCGAAAACGGATTTACATCGTGGGTCGTCGCGGAGAAAAAATCGACTTGAATGATTTTGACGAGACACGCAGTACCGTCGAAAATATTGTCGAGCGCGATGCGCCGTTCGAGCATACAAAATTCACCAAATTACTTTCCAGCAAATTCAAAGCAGAACATCTTCATGGCAAGGCCATCAAAGATAAACGCGGTGGCAGTAATAATATTCATAGCTGGGATTTGGAGTTAAAGGGTGAGGTATCGAAAGAGCAGCGCAAATTGCTGTCTTTGATTCTCACGCAGAGGCGCTCAAAAAAATGGGCAAAGGAAAAAGGGATTACGTGGATGGACGGCATGCCGTTGACTGCCAGCGAAATCGCCACTTTTTTCCCCCACTCGAATTTGGAATCGCTGTTGGAGGATTTGACCTGCAAAGGCTATCTGACGTTTGAGCATCCCAGAGAAGCGGTTCTCCGACACGGGGTCGCCATGAGGGAAGCGGCCTTGCATGTGCCAAAAGGCTATAACATCGTGGCGGGGAAGCTGTCATTTCCGATCGCAAAAATTCTCGATCCGAAAGGCGTTGCTCCAACCTTAGTGGCAACAGAGTACGGGAAAATTGCCATAGCGTTAGAGCAAGGTGTGCGGAAATTAACTGTGCGTGAAGGGTTGCGTTTGTCTGGCTTCCCGGAGACTTACACGATGGATAATTTAACTTATCGTGATGCGTTCGACCTGATTGGCAATACCGTGATGCCCCCCGTTATCAAAGCAGTTTCCATGAGGTTGCTGAAATGAGCGCGGTAAAGTTATACGACAAATTGATTGAGTCGGGGATTGTCGGCGCGAGTGGCACGACCTATTTTGAATTGCATGGAATCAAAACGTTAGTGCAAGACAATAGCGTGATTGGCAATATCATTCAGGAGTGGCTGGCTTCCTTTATGAGACAGCATAAAATTAATTTTTCCGTGCCCGATAACTCGCAGGAATTCCCCGATTATTTTGTTGATGAGAGCAACGGCGATCACGGCTTGCTTGAAGTGAAGTGTTTTAAAAAATCTCCCAATTTTGACATCGCCAATTTCATGGCATATTGCCGTTCACTATCCGAAGAGCCGCGCAGGCTGGATGCGCAGTATTTGATATTCGAATATGCGCCCAGCCAAAGTGGCATCGTGATTAAGAAGGTGTGGCTGAAGAAAGTTTGGGAAATTACCTGCGCTTCCGAGCGCTCTGCCGTCAAAATTCAATGGAAGCAAAATCAGGCGGTCAATATTCGCCCCGCCACTTGGTATTCTCAGAGCACGTCGTATCCCCCATTTGCGACCAGAAAAGATTACGTGCTTGCATTGAAAAAAGTCCTCGACACTTCACCTGCCGGAGGTGATTGGCGAAAGAATTGGTTCAAGGGTATTGAAAAAAAGTATCAGGAACAAACCGGCCAATCGCTGTAATCTTCGTCCCCACTTTTTAACCCGTTACCCGCTGTCAGGAGTCACTATGAAATTTAACTTCCCTATCATCATCATCGACGAAGATTTTCGTTCCGAAAACGCCAGTGGCCATGGCATTCGTGCATTAGCTGAGGGCATTGAAAAAGAGGGTATCGAAGTCGTAGGTATGACCAGCTACGGCGACCTTACTTCATTTGCGCAACAGCAAAGTCGTGCATCGGCTTTTGTGCTGTCGATTGATGATGAGGAATTCGGTTCGGGTAGCGAAGAGGATACCGAAGTTGCGTTGCGTACCTTGCGTGCTTTTGTGGAAGAAATTCGCTACAAAAACGCGGACATCCCAATTTATCTTTATGGTGAAACACGCACTTCACGTCACATTCCAAACGATATTTTGCGTGAGTTGCACGGTTTCATTCACATGCACGAAGATACGCCGGAGTTTGTCGCGCGCCATATTATTCGCGAAGCAAAATCCTACATGGATTCGTTGGCACCTCCGTTCTTTCGTGCGCTAGTGAATTATGCTCAAGATGGCTCTTACTCTTGGCATTGCCCCGGCCATTCCGGTGGCGTAGCGTTTTTGAAATCGCCAGTGGGCCGGATGTTCCACCAGTTTTTTGGTGAAAATATGTTGCGTGCGGACGTGTGCAACGCGGTGGATGAATTGGGACAGTTACTCGATCACACAGGCCCAGTGGCCGCTTCGGAGCGCAATGCGGCGCGCATTTTTAGTGCAGACCATCTTTACTTCGTCACCAACGGCACTTCAACTTCTAACAAGATTGTTTGGCATTCTACGGTGGCACCCGATGACATCGTGGTGGTGGACCGTAACTGCCATAAATCTATTTTGCACTCGATCATGATGACGGGTGCGGTTCCTGTTTTTCTGACACCGACGAGAAATAACTTTGGCATCATTGGGCCGATCCCGCTGAGCGAATTTCAACCAGAAACCATTCAGCGCAAGATCGATGCTAACCCGTTTATAAAAGATAAAACACGCAAGCCACGTGTGTTGACTATTACGCAAAGTACTTACGATGGTGTGCTCTACAACGTGGAAACATTGAAACAGTTGCTCGACGGCAAGATCGACACTTTGCATTTTGACGAGGCGTGGTTGCCGCACGCCACCTTCCATGATTTCTACAAAGACATGCACGCGATTGGTCGCGATAGGCCACGTGCGAAAGATTCGATGATCTTCGCTACGCAATCCACCCATAAATTATTGGCGGGCTTGTCACAAGCATCGCAGATTTTGGTGCAGGATAGTGATGCGAATAAATTAGATCGTGACTGTTTCAATGAAGCCTACTTGATGCATACCTCAACTTCGCCGCAATACGCGATTATCGCTTCATGTGACGTGGCCGCAGCGATGATGGAGCCTCCTGGTGGCACTGCGCTAGTTGAGGAATCTATCGCTGAAGCACTCGATTTTCGCCGGGCGATGCGTAAGGTCGATGCCGAGTTTGGCGCCGACTGGTGGTTCAAAGTATGGGGGCCTGACTATCTTGTAGAAGAGGGAATGGCCTCGCGTGATGATTGGATGCTGAGCGCGGATGATCGTTGGCATGGCTTCGGTAAATTGGCACCGAATTTTAATATGTTGGATCCGATCAAAGCTACCGTGATTACCCCGGGATTAGATGTGGACGGTGATTTTGCGGATAGTGGAATTCCGGCGGCGATTGTTACTAAATATCTTGCTGAGCATGGCGTGGTGGTTGAAAAAACTGGGCTGTATTCATTCTTTATTATGTTCACCATCGGCATTACCAAAGGCCGTTGGAATACGATGGTGACTGAGTTACAACAGTTCAAAGATGATTATGATCAGAACCAGCCATTGTGGCGTGTGTTGCCTGAATTTATCGCAAAAAATCCACGCTACGAAAAAATTGGCCTGCGTGATTTGTGCGACCAAATTCATGGAATTTACAAAGCCAACGACGTAGCTCGTCTAACCACTGAAATGTATTTGTCGGACATGGTGCCAGCGATGAAGCCATCAGACGCGTTTGCAAAAATGGCACATGGCGAGATTGATCGTGTGCATATTGATGACTTGGAAGGTCGTGCGACAGCAGTATTACTCACGCCTTACCCACCTGGCATTCCTCTGCTTATTCCGGGTGAGCGTTTCAATAAAACGATTGTTGATTACTTGCGTTTTGCCCGAGACTTCAACAAAAAATTCCCGGGATTTGAAACCGATATTCATGGATTGGTAGCAGGTGAGGTGGATGGGCAGCGTGTTTATTACGTTGACTGCGTGAAATAGATTTTTCTCATCACCCCAAAAAGCAGCGTTAAACGCTGCTTTTTTAAAACCGTACTTTTTTGCAGGCAGTTTTAAAAACAATCTCGGTGATAGAGTTTGGCTCAATCGGATACCAGTCCGTTGCTCTAGTGCCTCGAATCACGACCTCACCCTTACCCATTAGCTCAGTAAAGTAGGTGTAAGAAAGAGAGCGTGAAGTGCGCTCGTTGCAATCAAACTCATCGTGCGATTTTATTGAGAGATAGGGGTGCTCAGTCACTTTCATGGTCTTGGATAAATTGGTCAAACTCCATACTTTTATTTTGGGCCAACTTTTGCGCATGGTGGAGAAGTTCGCATACACGGTAAAGGCCGTTAAGCTTTCGTGCGCTTCAATACTGTTGTCGCTTATATCGTCGCTAAATTCCGTGCCGTTATAAAAACGCACACCGATACGAATCCACTCTGCGCTCGCGCTATTGCTGAAAAGGCAAAGCAGTACAGAAAATAAAATTGGACGCATGGCTTACTCCTGAATTCTGCTAAGGCGTTTGCGGATGAATGCGTTTATAGCTCGTAAAGTGATACTCCAGCGGCTGCGGTATTTCTTGTGAGCGAACCTCTTTAGAAACTAGCTGCCACTGGCTTTTGTCGAACGCGGGAAAGTGCGCATCGCCTTCCACGTCTTGCTGAATTTCTGTGATGTAAAGTTTATCAACCAGCGGTAATGCTTGGGTATAAAGATCAGCACCACCCACTATGAAAATTTCGTTATCGACTGTGCATGCAGCAATTGCTTGTTCGAGTGAATGAGCGACAAGGCAACTTTCAACCTTCAACTTTGTATTTCGCGTGACAATCACCGTTGTGCGTCCAGGCAGTGGTTTTCCAATCGAGTCAAAGGTCTTGCGCCCCATAATCATGTGATGCCCCATCGTTAGCGCTTTGAAATGCTTAAGATCTTCAGGGCAGCGCCACGGTAGCGTGTTGTTGATGCCGATGGAGCGATTTTTTGCCATTGCGACAATGAGAGAGAGGCTCATATTGCAACGGGCGCCTTAATTGCTGGGTGAGGGTCGTAGCCTTCAAGCGTGAAATCTTCAAACTTAAAGCTAAAAATATCTTTTACCTCAGAATTGATTTTCATGGTTGGAAGTGCGCGAGGCTCACGTGACAGTTGCAATGCTGTTTGTTCCATGTGGTTGGAATAAAGATGTGCATCACCAAAAGTATGAACGAAGTCACCGGCTTTCAATCCGCACACTTGCGCCATCATCATGGTGAGTAGCGCATAGCTGGCGATATTGAATGGCACACCGAGAAAAATGTCGGCACTGCGTTGGTACAACTGACAGGAGAGTTTGCCATCAGCCACATAAAACTGAAAAAACGCGTGGCACGGTGCCAGCGCCATCTGGTCGAGTTCCCCTACGTTCCAAGCTGAAACGATAATGCGGCGCGAATCAGGATTGTTTTTAATTTGATCGATGGCAATTTTAATTTGATCGACGACGCGGCCATCAATCGCTGCCCAAGAGCGCCATTGTTTGCCGTACACTGGGCCTAAGTTGCCGTTTTCATCTGCCCACTCATCCCAAATGCTCACGCCGTTTTCTTTGAGGTATTTGATATTGGTTTCGCCCTGCAAAAACCATAACAGCTCATGAATGATCGAACGCAAATGACATTTTTTGGTGGTAACAAGAGGGAAGCCTTTGGCAAGATCAAAGCGCATTTGATAGCCAAATACGCTGGTTGTGCCTGTGCCAGTACGATCAGATTTGGTTGTGCCGTTGTTAAGCACATGTTGCATTAAGTCTAGGTAATTGCGCATGGTGAATGCCCGTATAATCGAGGTGTTAAATGACTTATTTGAGGACGCAATGCTAGCACAACTCCAGACTTCTCTTCTTCTGCCGAAAACGTTAAACGCCACACATCTGTTGGTATTGCTGCCTAAAGCCAAGGCGTTATCTAAAGACTTTCCTTACGCGCCATTGCTTGCTTCCGTGTTGAAGCGCCGTGAGATGAAGATCGACGAGTTCGCGAAATCTGCGGTTAGCGCAGTCACTGATAACGGCTCACTGGTAGTGTGGGCGATGATTGATTTTGAGAAAGAAACTTTCGCGCAACAAGTGCAAGTGCGCAAAGCTTTGCAGGTGCTTTTGGAAGAGCAGCCGAAGCAGATCGGCATCGTGGCCTTGGGTGATGAGGCGCAACGCAAACGCGCTGCTGAACTAGCGGTTTACGGGTCGTGGGTAAATGCTACTTTGTTGCCTGTGCAGAAGAAAAATGATGAGAGAAAGCCGCTGAAGAAAATAGAGCTGTTTGGCTACAGTGGAAATTTTGATGAGCTTAAAGCACAGGCTGAAGGCAATATACTTTGCCGCGAATTAACGGTGTTGCCACCTAATACCTTAACGCCCGCAGCCTATCGTGGGCGCATTAGTAAGCTAGCTAAAGAGCAGGGTTGGAAGCACGAGGAGTTTGATCTGAAAAAACTGCGCAAGATAGGCGCCGGCGCTTTTGTTGCGGTGGCGCAAGGCAGCGCAGATGAAGATGCTGCCATTGTTCATTTGAGTTACAAGCATCCGAAAGCAAAGCAGACGATTGCGCTGGTGGGTAAGGGCATTTGTTTTGATACCGGTGGGCATAATCTAAAGCCTGCACGCTATATGAACAACATGCACGAAGACATGAATGGCTCTGCCGTTGCACTCGGTATTTTGCTGGCGGCAACGCAAAGCAAATTGCCAGTAAATATTGACTGCTGGCTAGCCTTAGCGCAAAACCATATTGGCCCTAAAGCCTACAAACAAAACGATGTGGTGACCGCACTGAACGGAACGACAATTGAAATTGTTCACACCGATGCTGAAGGACGCATGGTGCTGGCAGACACGCTAACGCTCGCCTCGCGCGCCAAACCTAATTTGCTAATCGACTTTGCCACGCTTACCGGCAGTATGGCGGTGGCACTGGGTGCGCGTTATAGCGGCGTATTCGCAACCAACTCTGAATTGGCGCATCGTGCGGTGCGTGCGGGCAAGCAAAGCGGCGAACGCGTGTGTGTGTTTCCGCAAGACGAAGATTACGAACCCGCACTCGATTCTAAAATTGCCGACATCAAACAATGTACCTTGGATGGCGAGGCAGACCACATTTTGGCGACTCGCTTCTTAAAGCGTTTCGTTGAGCATGACACGCCGTGGATACATGTTGATTTATCAGCCAGTCGCTGTGAAGGTGGGCTTGGTGCGGTAGCAAGCGACGTGAATGGCTTCGGCGTGGCGTGGGGTGTGGCGATGTTGCAGAGCAGCGTTGTTGAAACCAAGGTAGTGAAATGAAAAAACTATTCTTACAGTTATGGCAGTTGAGACCTGATTTTTTGCCAAAGTGGCTTTATGCATTGATTTTATTGATTATTCTGTTAATTTCTTTGAGTGTCTCAGCCGTTGCTGCGTGGGTTTTATTAACCCAAATAGACTATATGTAAGCTCGCTATTCTCGAATTTGAAATTATTTTATTTGTGATAAATTTCGGCTAGCAGTCATCTGTGATTTTTAACTTAAGGGGGTAACGATGAAAAAAATATTATCCAGTGTTGCATTAGCACTGTCTTTAACCGTGGCGGCCACAGGGAATGCCCAGGCAGGGGCAACTCAAAGCTCAGTTGGTTGCGGTGTAGGTACCATGATTTTTGATGGATCGACTGGATTGCTCTATAGCCTGTTTGCGATGACAACGAATACGACCACATTCAACACCGTTTCTATGACCTTCGGTTTGGTGAACTGTCCGGCAGGGGCTTCTCTGCGTGGACGCATTGCCAGCTTTATCGAATTTAACAAGCCGCAATTGGCAACGGAAATTGCACAAGGTCAGGGAGATCGTTTGGCGGCTCTCGTTGCACTGTATGGCGTAAAAGAGGCTGATCATCAGGCAGCAATTGCAGCGCTAAAATTGAATCAAATTGCGATTTTTAGCCAAACCTCGACAGACGCGATCCAGAACGAAATGGATAA
>JAUYFR010000062.1 GCA_030690855.1 Gallionellaceae bacterium | reverse complement strand
TGACGAAACCACAGATTCAATTTGTCGCTCTAGTTGAGCCACGCTTCTTTCCCAAGAAAATCTCTCTATCACCAACTTCCTTCCTTCTTCTGACAAGGCGGTCCAACCCACCCCCTGAAGCAGCTCAACAACCTTATGAGCAAATTGAATTGGCTTATCTTCAACCCAATAATGAATCCCAGATACCCCACCTATTCCATTACTTCCCGCGCTAGTGGTTACTACTGGGGTCCCCCATGACAATGCCTCAATAATTTTTGTTTGCACTCCAACTTTTAGCCTAACCGGACAGATACTCACTGATGCGCTTTTAATATATCCCTCTATATCATCCACCCTGCCCGTAATGACAACTTGACTCCCAAATTTTGCGGCCTCTTTACTAATTCGATCATCGGGTTTCGTCCCAACTATCCATAATTGTGCGGACGGACACTCTTGCAACACAAATGAAAATACATCTTTTAGAAAAAAAAGTATCCCATCTACATTGGGGGGATGGTACATATTGCCTGAAAATACTATGACCCTTTTCCGACTTTCATAATCCATAACATCTGCCAAATCTCTAACTTGAACCCCATACGGCATACATGAAAGATTTCCATATTCGCCTTGCTCACGCATATCTTGGACATCCGACGCTGACAACAAGAGCACCTTCGCCACTCTAGGTAAAAGGCTTCGCTCATAATTAGCAGTTAGTTTAGCCAGCAACCGTAATTTAACTCTTTGCCACAGGGTCCAAACTGTTAGGTTGGCCATAAGCTTCAACTTTATTGACAATGGATCTTCAATATTTACGATTAATCTCTTATAGGAAGAGGGAGGGCAATATTGTATTGCAGCCATTTCGAACAATAAAAGCGCATCATATTTTTCACACTCGAGTGCATCTTTCACTTTGTCGTTCAACTTCCGAGATGCAAACACACTCACTGTGTACGGAACGCCTGCCAAAATGCCCCACAGATATCGCCCCCACAAAGCAGGCTTTGAAACATGCCTTGTAGTCACGATCTCTAACCGCTCAATGAACTCAGCGGGACAATTAACCTCTTTGGGCGACCGAAGACAAATACAATCAATCGTATGATCCTTTGACAGATACTTCATGCTGTTATAAGCAACAATAGAACTTCCCGCCAAAGGAGGGAATGGGTAGTGTGCCATGACGACCAAGATTCGCATTACGCTACACAACCTCCTGCAATAGCATAGCCATACTCCCTTCTGAGTCTGGCATGAGTTTTCATTTCCATATCTTCCGTATTGACCATTTTAAGCGGTGGATCACCTTCAGTAAAAGTGGGGGAGCAATATTGAAAATCATTGATTTCAGCCAATTCGAAAGAGTCGAATCCGAATAATGTATTCCCACAAGTCGCTGTAGAACCTGCATGTTTTCATTTTCCGGGAACTCAGCAGCTCTCCGCTTGGCGTACAAAAGAGAACGCAGGGGAACATCACGATGCAGCACCCGTCTTATGTGAAACGCCTCTTCGGAAAGTTCACCAAAAACTGAATTAGCAATAAACTGAAAGTTCTCTATTCCAATTTTGCAACGATTAACCAAACTGCCGTTAGAGAAAGAGTCGTTGCCTTCACGCTTATAGAGGAATGCCTCGCCTAAATAATTTATTTTGATCCCACTGGGAATCATACTCAAAAGATGTCCCGCAACAATCCAGCACGTTCCACGAAATGATTCAGGAACACTTGCTTTATCCCATATTTCCTTCTTAAAAATTGGTCCTGCTAAAAAGCTAAAAAAGACCTCACTGGTTCTCGCCAAGCAGAAATATTCTTTTTTCTGCGAGGCCATCGTCAGATCAAATAACCTTTGATGACTTACATTATTGAAGAGTGGATAGTCAGAAATGTGCTCCATCTCTAAATTGCATAAAACATGTTCGCAAAGATATACATCATCATTTGATTGAATTGCATCAATCAGTTTACATATTGCATTGGGCAACATGATGTCATCTGCAGAAAATAACCAGCAATATTTCCCTCGTGCCAAACTCACAACCTTTTCAATATCACGATCAATTCCACCGCGAAAATTTTGATGAAAATATTTCAGCTGAGAGTAGTCGCGCTGCCTAGCCTCTACCACCCCTCTAGTTTCATCTGTTGAGCCACCATCCAGTACGATTATCTCAACCGCTTCTGTAATTTGCGGCAAAATACTGTCCAATGTTTGTCCAATAAATGGGCCAAAGTTGTATGTTGGGATGCAAATTGATAATTTAAAAGTCATCGCTTTTATCGGATTAGTTGTTCGTAAATCTGCACATGTTCCATAGCTGACTTTTCCCAAGCATTTTCAGTGTTCGCTTTGTTACGACGACCTAAGTATTTGTTTAGCGCATTCCGCATATCCGTGATCTGCCCACAACCCGCAAAATATGTATTTGTATTTTCATGGTACCCGAGCAAAGTTTCATCTTGCGTTGTTGCCAATGTAAAGGCTCCTGAGGCTTCAGATGCTTTCAATGATGTATTCCACTCGCCCGCACCATTCGGAAACGGAAAAACCACCGAATCTGCAACGGCTAAAATCTCACCTACTCGTTGAGATGTTTGAAACCCAGTGACGGTTACCCTTCCAATCCATTCTGTTTGATTGGCCAAATTCAAAATATTAGCTTGATAGGGGTCTTGGTCACTTAAGTCACAAATTAATACCAGATGATGCTTTGCTGGATCCGCAATTGAAAATATGTGCTCAAGACCCTTGTTAATATGAGCAAAACCAAAAAAACAAACTACTGGCTTCCCATTCGATAAATCCAGCTTGATTGCGCGTGCTTGTTCAGCACTTAGAGACACCACTGGTATTGATGACACATTGGGAACATAAACCACAGGCGTATTGAACAGACATTTTGATACCCAACGCGGTATCTTCTGCTTAAAGTCTGGGCGAACATAAACCAAAGCATCACAAGCTAGTAGATTGTGCCAACTCACGCCGCTTTCGTGATAATACTCATGCCAAGTTTGTACGACTGGTAGCCCCATCAGCCTCAAAAGCAGAGGAAGAAACCTTGGTGGTCGACCTTGATAAGCCTGAGTGGGATATTGAATATGCACAACGTCCGGTTGAAACTCTAGAACAATTCGCCTAATTTTCGCCAAACTACTATTTCGCCACTTGCTTACTGATCGAAACACATTAACTTGAGTTGTTTTGATAGGGAGATCAGCGCCGATTCCTGTGAGCACACCAACATTGATATTGCCTCTTGACGCGAGTGCTTCTGCCAACTGTGCCGTGTAGTCACCCACACCGCATTTATCTGGCGGGTATGAGCCCGAGATGAGCAATACTTTCACGCCTAGCTCGTCTTTTTCAGCACAAGCCAACCAAAGGTATATTTTTTGCCCCCACACTCTATCGGCGCATCTTGGCATTCAAAATTCATTTCCCCAACAGGACGTAGCCCATATTCAGCAGCCTGTGCGATGAAATCCAAGACATCCTGTTTTGAAAAAATCAACCAATCCATATCGAAAAACTTGATTCCTGTTGTATCAATTTTTTCCTGCCAATAATCAAACGAGGCAATAAAATATCCTCCCGGTTGCAGTAAGCGAGACATTTCTTTGAGCAGAGCCTGCCCATTGAAACCATGCTCAATTACTGAGATTGACGTTATTGCATTGAACGACTTATCTGCAAACGGTGTTTTCATGAAGTCGGTGATCTCATATTGAATATATTTCTGGTAAGGCATCTGGCTCAAAGTTGGGTTTAGATCGGCTCCCGTTAAGTTTTTGTAACCCAGTTTGTGAAGAGAGGCCAGCACTTCAGAGGCAAAACAACCAATATCAAGTATGGGCTGGTCTTTTTCCAACTCTTTCTCGATAAAGGATATCGTTGTTAGGACATCCCAACTTTTCACCATATCACCCACTCTGACTCTTCGGATCAAGCCAATTCTTCTCAAGAATGTCACCCACCTTGAATCAGCAGCATCCAAGAAGGAGGCCCCTTTTTTATCCAATTCATTTCGAGAGCTACTTATTTGGAGATAATTTTTTAAAACCTGCATAGACATTTCACCCCTAACCCTATACTCAAGCCACCTATCTATTTAGGCGTAAATAAATAATTTATTGTGCCCGAATCGCACCTGCCCTCACTCACCCACCGCGCCACATCTTCAGGCTGAATTAATTGACTACGCCTATCTGCGGTTCTAACTACATATCCATTCCGCCAAAACAAAGAAAACAAATCTGCAAAATTAGGATTTAAACCATTTGGGTGATATTCGTTTAAACATACCTCAACCACCCACGTAGGTTGAGGTTGCATTTTCAGCACGCGCTCCGAACCAAGCATAACTGCATATTCGAACCCCTCTACATCAATTTTGACAAACGTACGCTTCCCAGAAAACCTATCTCCCAACAAAATATCTAAAGTCGAAAGTGCGATTGTTTGCTGAAAAAACTTAGAAGCGTTTGCCCAGTTATTTATTAATGATGCGCCCGTGCTCGATGCCCCATAAAGGGTAGCCAATCCCGATTTTTCTGCCACCCCAGCAGGAAAAACTTCTACATCATTCCAATTATTTGCCCTTAGATTCGCAAGTAAGTATTTTTGATTCTTGGATGATGGTTCAACGGCCACCACATGTAGGCCCATTGATCTCGCCAAGCAAGCATAGAATCCGATGTTCGACCCAACATCAACAAAAACGTCCGAATCCAGAAATATCTCTTTAAAAACTGCAACCTCTTCCGGTTCAAAAGTGCCTTCCATCATCGCTTGATGATGCACCGAGCTACTACCGCAAAATTTAAAGCCATACGGCGTTAAACGTAAATGGGTATCTTTAGAAAAATATGAGTCACGAATATCTCTCAACTCATAACGCAAAAAGTGCCTTATTGAAAGGTAGTTATTGAAGAACCATGGGGTTTTCTTCAATTTATCTTTTATCATTTTTAGCATTTCAAGTCCTCAGTGCCCTGAATTCTCCAACCACATACTCATACACCCTCTTTGTTTCGGATTGCATAAAAATCAACATGCAAGCTAAAAATGCAATGAGTGCCATCGCATAACCAATCAAAACATTTATGAAAATACTTTCAACTGGGCTAAATAGTAAATGTCCACCCAATATGATGATTGAAGAGATGCATAACGGACCTCCTATGTCGCGAACTAACCATGAAAGCCCCATTCCCTTCAGTAAATATCGGTGAGTCAACCATGTACCAAAGAATAAGTATGCTACGTTCAAAATTAGCCAAGCCATACCGCCACCAACGGCCCCGTAACGTTGAGTAAGGAACACAATCAATGGAGCGAAAATCACGATTAAAACAGTCGTGGTAATCAATGAAATACGAGTTATTCCAAATGCCAGTTGCAAAGCATATGGAAAATGCATTATTCCGTTCAATGCTGTCCCCACCAAAAGCAAAGCGACTATTGGAGCCAAGCTAGATGCAATAGTGTGATTCCCAGTCCACAATAAAACGATATCTTCTGACAATAAGGCGGTTGTCAGCGCAAAAGGCACAAGTACGGATGAGAAAAAGCGAGACCCGGCTCGATAAAAAGCAACCATCTTGATCGTCTCTTTTTCTGCCGCGAGCAAAGACAACCTTGGGAATATTACATTAAAGGTTGGTGTTATCAGAACATATAAAGCACTCGCCACTACACCCGCAAGAGCATACCGTCCAAAATCATCCAAACTCAACATCTTGCTCAGTAATACTTTATCAAGCTGCGTCAACACAGCTCCCGCTATGGCTATTCCAGTCATCCCCACTGAAAATTTCCATATTTTTTTTAACTCTTCAATTTCAAAGTGACCTGCGCCTTGTCTCCCCAACACATTCCATGCGGCATTTCTGATTATCAGTGCATAAACAATTCCAATGCCTCCCTGCCAGAGAAAGAACGCTTCGATAGTAGGGGAGACATATGCAAGAATGATGACAGCGCCCAAGCTACCAATCGTTACCATCACCATATTGATCACACTTGATAGCGCTAATCGCTGTGCTCCAATTAACGCACCTTGGTATAAACCGATTGGCCAGCGGCACGCCACCACTAGCCCCATCAACATTACTGCATGAGCAACGGTTTGCGATGAAAGTTGTTTTGATTGAAGCCAATATTCCGCGATCAAAGGAGAGATTCCGATGAATGTAATTGCGATAAGGGCCGCCATTCCCCAGTACACGAATGCAAGAGAGTGCAGTAGTCTACCGGCCTCTTGTATTTCTCCTTTGGAGGAACAACGGGCTACCTCTCGATTGATTGTTGGCGCCAAACCCATGTCAAATAGACTCAGCACCGCTTGCAATGTAACGAAGAAGCCAATCAATCCATAGGCTTCTATTCCAAGGTGTTTTAGATAAAACGGCACCACCGCTAATCCTATTGCTGCAGACCAAATAGAATTAGTTATACCCGCCAACAGGTTCCGGCCTAACTTCATTTTACAAATTACTTCAACAACTCTTTGTAAAGATTAGCGTAGCTTTCAGCCATTCGGTCAGCGGTAAATAACTTCCAATACCGCTCCTCTGCCCTAAGCCCCATCTGATGAGCCGAGTCCGGATTTTCCCAAAGATAACGCATGGCTTCCCGGAAAGCAGCTGAGTTTCCGGCCTCTACAACCAACCCTGTTTCACCATTTACATTGATATAACTGGTACCAGTGCCGATCTCACTTGAGATCATTGGTTTGCCATACATAGCCCCTTCAAGCAGTGAAATACCAAATGCTTCGGAACGAAGGTGCGAAGGAAAAACAACCGCATAGCAAAGTTGCAACAAGGCTACTTTATCTTCGTCAGGCAAAGCGCCTAGAAAATAAATGTTCTTTAAACCAAGTCGATTTGCGTGCTCTTTTAACTCATCTTCAACCGGCCCTGATCCTATAATGACGACTGGATAATCAGTCCCGGCCACTGCATCCAAAAGGATGTGCAACCCCTTGTAGTAGCGAAGCATCCCAACGAACAGAAAAAACTTACCTCCAAATTTTGAACGCCAATCATCTAGTAGCTCAGGCGCCGGTATCGGGTATGTCGATTTATCTAGCCCATAGGTTATTTCTACCACTTTATCGCGAAAGCGGTTTAACACTGTACTTGTAGCTAAATAATTCGGCGAGGTCGCAACGATACGATCTACTGAAGATAAAAAACAGTTCTTAAGTGGGCGATACAGTTGTAATAATTTTTTTTGCCGAATAATGTCAGAGTGATAAGTAACCACCACCGGCTTGCCATGCCGCGTTGCAAAATGAACAATATCCATAAACGGCCACGGATAGTGCAGGTGGATAATGTCCGCCTGTTTTGCGAGCTCCGCAAATTTACCAAAAGCCGATAGTGAAAAGCCGGTTGATGCGACCTGAATATCTAGAGATGCCTGATGAACAAGGTGACCTGCCACTTTTATAGGGATGTCTTGTGCGCGAGGAGAGAGCGCTAAAACTTCACTTTTAAAACCAAATTTAGCCGTTCCTTCACATAACTGAAAGATGACTTGCTCTATTCCCCCAAATGAATCTGGATAGTAGGTTTTGAAAAAATGCAAAACGCGCGGTAATTCTTTGCTCACTAGATTAGTTCCTGATAGACAGCTGCAGTTTCTTCTGCACAGCGCTGCCAACTAAATGCTGATGCACGAATTAAGCCTTTGCGTCTGGCCTCAGCACGCCAAGGCTCGTCCTCCAAACCTATTGAGATCAAGTGACACAAGGAGTCGACATCGTCGGGAGCACACATGGCAGCAGCATCGCCAGCCACCTCAGGCAATGTAGAAGAGTTTGAGCAAACCACTGGAATTCCCGATGCCATCGCTTCAAGCACGGGCAGACCGAATCCCTCGTACAGAGAGGGAAATACAAATAGTCGAGCTCCTGCATAGACGAGTGGTAAATCTTCTGCAGCCACAAAGCCAAGGTAACGGGCCCATCCTTCCTGCATAGCACTTTCAATACGTGCGTGCAATTGCTCACTACGCCAACCGCGATAACCGATGAGGATTAAAGGCCAGCGTTGACGAACCGCGATTGGCAACATTGAATACGCATCTAAAAGAACTTCTAGGTTTTTACGCGGCTCGATGGTTCCCACATATAAACTATATCCACCTTCTATTAAGCCAATATCTTTTAGCACTTTCTGCAATTCAGCACTCTCTCGTGGTCGAAAATCCTCCGAACTAGCTAGTGGCACCGCACGAATTTTCTCCAACGGCCAGCTAAAATAAGTAGCGATCTCTCGCCGCGTATACTCAGAGTCAGTTATTAACATATCAGCACGCTTAAGGGTAAGCGCAATTTCTTTTCGCATATACCTTACACGCTCAGGAGGATGACAGTGCGCCCAAGTAAAAACTGAAAGGTCATGAAAGGTGCAAACAGATCGACCGCCAAAAGGGGGCAAATAAAAATTGGGGCCATGATAAATATGATCAGAATAGTCGCGCAAGGCATAGCGCTTGATCAGCGGTGAAGCGAAACGATACATCCCAACAGTAATTCGATTTTTTAAAAGTCGCTTACGAAAATTTCTAGGCGCAGGACTCCCGAATTTGTGCTCCTCTGGCAATGGGAGGGAATCAACCAAGCGATGCCCTGAAAAGTAACGTATACGCTCTATTTGAGGAATCGAATTAAGATGTTTTGCAAGCTCAAACGTGTATCTCCCAATACCGGTCAAAGGAAATCGGACCGGATCGATCGACAAGATGACTTTCACTTGCTCACCAACATCCAACGCAAGGTCTCCTCCAGCGTAGGGTGCTGCAGCTTACCTATGCGAGCCTCCAGTTTGGCCGGATTACCACATAGTCTGTGCACCTCATTAGCACGGATAAAATCACGATTGATGTTGATTTCAATTTCATGACCGCTGATGCGCTTCAATGTATTGATGACCATATTGAGGCTTACTGGACGACCTGAGCACACGTTATATACATGCCCAGCTTCGCCGTATTGCAACAACCGTAAATAAGCTTCGCACACAGTACGCACATCATTGAATTCTCGCTCCACCTCAAGGTTGCCGAGTTCAATAGTTCGTGCTCGACGATTAAAATGATCAATCAATTTAGGGATCACAAATCGATCGTCATGCCCCACGCCGGTATAATTAAAAGGGCGAACAGTAACAATCGCCATGCGATCCGAAAACATAACGGCCAATCGCTCCATGGCAAGCTTGCTTATCGCATAATGATTTACTGGAGCTGGACAGATCGATTCATCAATCGGAGATAGGGTTACATTGCCATAAATATTGGAACTACTCGCCAGTAAAATCCGCTTAGGCGTCACCGGCAATGCAGCTAGCGCCCTTAGTAAATTCTGCGTTCCAAATAAATTAACCCGATAAAATGCCTCCTCATCCGCATGGGTTACCGCGCTAATCGCTGCAAGATGCACCACATAGTCCGGCGCAGACTCTGCGACATCAATTGCGACAGCCTTAGCATCAGTCAAATCAGCCAGTAGCGGCTTTACCTCGTAACCGGCCTTTTTCGCAGCGGCTGTAAAGTGCTGACCGGTAAATCCAGCCGCCCCTGTTAATAACAGTTTCGGCATTAGAAGGTAGTGCCGCCCTTGTTACGCCTCAAATCCGCATCAACCAT
>JAUYFR010000053.1 GCA_030690855.1 Gallionellaceae bacterium | reverse complement strand
TGGAAATACGACCTACCTTTAGACTCATTTCATATTGGAAGAGGCTAGCAGGTGTGCTGGTGGAGCGTTTAAGGTATTATTCCCCGTGTGTGCAAGAGTTCGGTTGTGATTGATTCCTAACTTTTGGAATGTCTGACTTGTCTTCGCAGTGCCTAATAAAATGATATTCAAATTGAATCCGTAGCAATTCACGGCAATTTGTATTTGTTTGTTAGGCGCTTTTTTAATTTTAATTCAAGGAAATTATTGTATGTCCAGCGTAGAAACATTAGGCGGTTTAGAGCGTCGTTTGAACATTTCCATCCCACAAACACAGTTTCGTGGGGAGATTGAAGCTCGCTTGAAACAGCTTGGGCGTACAGCCAAAGTACATGGTTTCCGTCCTGGAAAAGTACCATTTAAAGTCATTGAGCAACAGTATGGCCATCAGGTGGAGCAAGAGGTGCTTGGTGAGAGTTTGCAGCGCTCTTTCGCACAAGCCGCTCAAGAAAATAAATTGCAGGTAGCGGGTTATCCTAAAATTGAAATTAAGACACAAGATCTATCTGCGCCGCTGATCGAATATAGCGCAACTTTTGAGGTATACCCCGAGGTGGTTGTTGGTGATATCGCGGCTGAGTCAATCGAGCGCTTAACCTTTGCGCTATCTGATGCTGACGTTGATAACACATTGAATACATTGAGAAAACAGCGTGCAACTTTTGCGAAGGTTGATCGGGCTGTGCAAAAAGATGATCAGGTGCGCATTGATTTTAGCGGTAAATTAGATGGGGTCGTTTTTGAAGGCGGAGAAGCTAAGGATTTCTCTGTTGTGCTGGGTGCGGGCCGCATGTTGCCTGACTTCGAGGCTGGTATTGTCGATATGAAAGTTGGCGAGACTAAATCGTTTGACATGATTTTCCCTGCCGACTATCACGGTAAAGATGTGGCAGGAAAAAAAGTCACTTTCACGATATCCTTGCATGCGGTAGAAGAGGCGCGCTTGCCAGAGGTGGATACGGAATTCGCTAAAGCATTGGGCGTTGAAAACGGTGATGTTGCTAAACTGAAGGAAGAAATTCGCGGTAATTTAAACCGTGAAACTCAGCGCAGATTAACAGCGCGTAACAAAGATAATGCGATGGAAGTGTTGCTGAAAGTAGGGCAACTCGAAGTGCCAAAGGCTTTGCTTGAGAGTGAAGCACAAAATCTTATGCAGCAAACACTACGCGATATGGAAAGCCGCGGGATGAAAGTGCCCAAAGGCATGCAGTTACCAACGAATGTATTTGAAGAAAGAGCCTCTAAGCGCGTTAAGTTGGGTTTGATCTTGGCTGAACTGGTTAAAAAGCATGACTTGCGCGCTAAACCTGAGCAGGTTAAAGCCATGGTGCAAGAGTACGCACAGAGCTATGAGCACCCTGAAGAGGTGATTCGTTGGTACGCGGCAGATGCTTCGCGGCTGACAGAGGTTGAAAATATGGTATTAGAGGACAATGTGGTTGCTTGGGTGATGTCGAATGCAAAAGTAACCGACACCAAAATTGAATTGAATGCACTAATGGAGAATAACTAATATGCATAAGGAGTCCTCGCAACTGATTGAGCCGCAAAGTCTAGGTATGGTGCCAATGGTCATTGAGACCAGTGGACGTGGCGAGCGTGCCTACGATATTTACTCACGCCTACTCAAAGAGCGAGTGATTTTCTTGGTGGGTTCTATTAACGATCAGATGGCCAATTTGGTTGTTGCTCAGTTGTTATTCCTTGAATCTGAAAATCCAGAAAAAGATATTCATCTGTACATTAATTCGCCAGGCGGATCGATTTCTGCAGGTATGGCAATTTACGATACGATGCAATTTATTAAACCACAGGTTTCTACCTTGTGTATCGGCATGGCGGCTTCAATGGGCGCGTTCCTGTTACAAGCAGGAGCCAAGGGTAAGCGTTTCGCGCTACCGAATTCAACCGTGATGATTCATCAGCCATTGGGCGGATTCCAAGGCCAAGCCACTGATATTGAAATTCACGCAAAATACATTCTGAGCTTGCGTTCGCGTTTGTACACTTTGATGTCAGAGCACACGGGCCGCAGCGTTGAAGACATTGCTCGCGATAGCGAGCGCGACAACTTCCTCACTTCAAAAGAAGCGATGGAATACGGTTTGATTGATGAGGTTTTGAGCAAGCGCGCTTAAGTTAATTCGTAAGCTGTCGATAACTAATGAACATGGGGATTTAAATGTCGTCGGATAAAACCAAGGGTGATAAATTGCTTTATTGTTCATTTTGCGGAAAAAGTCAGCATGAGGTAAAAAAACTCATCGCGGGTCCATCTGTATTCGTATGCGACGAATGTATCGCGTTATGTAATGACATCATTCAAGAAGAAGCCCAAAGTATTACGGGTACTGAAAAAACGGATAAGAGTGATCTGCCAGTTCCTCACGATATTTGTGGGCGTTTGGATGATTACGTTATTGGCCAGCGTCAAGCAAAGAAGATTCTTGCAGTTGCGGTTTACAACCACTATAAGCGTCTAAAAAACACCGACAAAGATGGCGTTGAGTTGGCAAAGAGCAATATTCTACTGGTTGGCCCCACCGGTTCTGGTAAAACGCTTCTAGCACAGACGCTCGCACGTTTGCTAAATGTTCCGTTCGTGATGGCGGATGCCACGACTTTGACAGAGGCAGGTTACGTTGGAGAAGACGTTGAAAATATCATTCAAAAACTTCTACAAGCTTGCGATTACGATGTAGAGCGTGCGCAACGTGGCATTATTTATATCGACGAAATCGATAA
>JAUYFR010000051.1 GCA_030690855.1 Gallionellaceae bacterium | reverse complement strand
TTACCCACAGAAAAAGCGTGGCCGCACCCAGCACGAACTACAAGCTAAAGTGGCGGCTACCCACGCAAGGCTTCACCCGTGCGTGAAAGAATGAGACATGCGCTTGCCTGGTAGCTTGGTTTGCTTCAAATACATATTGATCAATTCATTGGAAGGTGTGACGGTGAGGTTCAGACGCTTGGTGGTGTCCGTCTTGCACTCTTCAGGATAGGGATTGGTGATCTCATTCCTGATGATAGTGAAGTTCGGTGCAAAATCGTTGGCGCCCAGTGCATCGGGATGGACTGAATAGGAGGTATAGTCAGTCTTGCCACAGACCTGCCACACCGGCACATAGACTTTGACGCTGGCCACGCAGCCCCTGAGTGTCGCCGCAGTGGCGCGGAATTTTAGGTCGGTGTAAAACTCATCGCTCAATTTTCCATCCGACCAGTAAGCGCCGCTGACGGTATCATCTTGTGCCCGGCCATGATGCGAGAAGGGGGATACTTTCTGCCAAAAAGACTCGGTTTTTTTGAACACTGCGTTAGTTGAAAGCCGCAAATTATTCAATGGCCCAGAGGTCGCCTCAATTTTCTTGGTTGGATCATTAGGGTCGGTGTAAGCCGTGTAAAACACATCTTCGATCTTGATGTTCGGGTCGACGGCAAAGACGGTTTTCCCATCGACAACCGAACTGGTCAAGAATTCGAATTGGTCAAGTTTTGCGCTTGGTAAAATTGCGAGCAATCCGGTGGTGGCCATGCCGTAAGGTATATAAGCGCAGGAATGCGCCACATAGAGATTGAATTCATGGGAGGTGCGCTCGACGAATTCTTTCACGGTGCTGCCTGTAGGGCCGAGCTTGTTAGCCTCAGGGCGTGCAATACTGACTGCGAGTGCGCTATCCGCGCAGCAAATCGCTAACAGGGAAGCCAAAAAAAGGCTATGGTTTCTTTTCAACCGCGCCACTGAGCTAACAGAAGAGCTAAGTTTGTGAGTGAGTCTGATTTTTTGCATTATGATGCTCTCATTAAGTTTATATTTAAGAATTGTCCAAAAGTCATTTAACATTTCTTCAAGCATCTTGAACGGTATGTTTTTGTTAAAAAACTTTTGACCAGCCACTTACCTGTCATGACCTTTTCCATTTGTCGCTAACAAGCAGTATATAAGCATCATGTGTGCCAACTTAAACACGCGCACCCTTATTGTTATTGTCTTTTAATAAATCATAACCCAATGAATTTGCAGCAAATTATTTATGACAGCTATGATTTCTGGGAAACCATTGTGGGTAATTGAGTTTTAAAGCGGAGGCAAGCTCCTGAAAAAATGCCGAAATTATTCGAATGTGTGTGATATGACACACCAATAATCCTATTGAAAAACTGCATAACCCGCATTCTGCGTGGCTTCAAGCTATAGTGTGGGATATGGCACATATAGGCTGCGGTAAATCACCTAGTTTAATTATGTGTTTTTGGGGGATGGTGGAATAACCGTGCCGTGCCGTGTTGTCTTGTTTTTTCATCAAAACAAAAAAGGCCCGAAGAACGCGGATAATCTTCGCGCACTTCGAGCCTTCGTAGTGTTTATAGCGTTTATAGCGTTTATAGCGTTTTCAATCTTCGTGTATTGATCTTCTACAGACGTTGCAGTGCAACGTCTCTACAGCTTGCCGTGGCATTGTTTATATTTCAGCCCTGAACCGCAAGGACAGGGGTCATTTCGGCCCACTTTATTATCTTCCCTGACAAAAGGTTGTTGCACGGCAGCCTTAACCTCTTCTTCGCCATCGGCTGGCGTTTGCCCGTGGGCATCATCAAGCGCGGGTGCCGCTGCATGTTCAAAGTGCATTTCCCGAGGCGATTGCATTTGGTCGTCGATAGCCTGGACATCTTCTTCCTGCCTGACCTGAACCTTCAACAAAATGCCAACGACTTCATATTTGATGTGCTCCAGCAAACTGGTGAACATTTCAAAGGCTTCACGCTTGTATTCCTGTTTGGGGTCCTTTTGCGCGTAGCCTCTGAAGTGGATGCCCTGACGCAGATAATCCATTGCTGCCAGATGTTCTTTCCAGCTGTTATCCAACACTTGCAACATGACTGATTTTTCAAAATGATGCATGACCTCTTCAGTGATGTGCTGTGCTTTTTCTTGATGGCTTTGCTCCAGAATTTCAATGATACGGTTTCGCAAGGTGGCTTCTTGTAGGCCATGGTCTTCTTCAAGCATTTTACGCACAGGGACATGTACATGAAATTCTTGACCTAAATGCTCTTCCAGCTCGTCAATGGCCCATTGCTCCATCATGGTCTTGGGCGGGATATACTGGGTGACGATATTATTGACCACATCGGCGAGGATAGCGGAGATGATGTCAGAAATGTCTTTTGCCGCCATCAGCTCGGTGCGCTGCGCATAGACGACTTTACGCTGGTCGTTGGCAACATCGTCATAAGCCAGGATTTCCTTACGCACATCGAAGTTACGCCCTTCGACTTTGCGCTGGGCATTTTCAATGGAGCGCGTCACCCACGGATGCTCAATGGCTTCACCATTACCCATACCCAATTTTTGCATTAAGCCTGCAACGCGGTCCGAAGCAAAAATACGCATCAAGTCATCTTGCAATGATAAATAAAAACGGGTGGAACCCGGATCGCCCTGACGTCCTGAGCGCCCTCTTAACTGGTTATCGATACGACGCGACTCATGGCGTTCTGAACCAATCACATGCAAACCACCGGTGGCGAGCACCTGATTATGCCTATCCAGCCAGGCCCCTTTTACCCTATCTTTTTCAGCATCCGTAGCTTCCGTACCTAACACCTTGAGTTCTGCCTCCAGATTGCCCCCAAGCACAATATCGGTCCCCCGCCCCGCCATGTTCGTGGCAATGGTGACCGCGCCAGGCATACCCGCCTGTTCAACAATATGCGCTTCGCGTTCATGTTGCTTGGCGTTAAGCACTTCGTGCCTGATGTTTTGCTGATTCAATAACAGCGAGAGACGCTCTGAGTTTTCAATGGACGTCGTGCCCACCAATATGGGTTGCCCACGGCTGACGCATTCTTTAATGTCTTCAGCAACCGCGATATATTTTTCATCCGTAGTCAGATAGACGACATCACACAAATCCCGGCGTATCATCGGGCGGTGCGTGGGGATAACAACCACTTCAAGGCCATAAATCTTGTTTAATTCAAACGCTTCGGTGTCGGCTGTGCCGGTCATGCCGGACAATTTTTCATACAAGCGGAAATAATTCTGGAACGTGATGGAGGCCAGGGTTTGATTTTCATTTTGAATGGTGACGTGCTCTTTTGCCTCAATCGCCTGATGCAGCCCTTCAGACCAGCGCCGCCCCGGCATGATCCGACCGGTAAACTCATCAACAATAACCACTTCATCATTAGCGACAATGTAATCGACATCCCTTTTGAACAGGACATGACCCCGCAACGACGCGCTAAGATAATGCATCATGCGGATATTGGCCGCATCATAAAGGCTGGTCCCGTCAGCGATTAAGCCATGCTCAACCATTAAACGCTCAACCCGCTCATGACCTGATTCGGTCAGATAAAGTTGCCGCACCTTTTCATCGACCGTGTAATCACCCGGCTCG
>JAUYFR010000046.1 GCA_030690855.1 Gallionellaceae bacterium | reverse complement strand
GCGCTATTTTTCCACCGCCTTGTAAACCCCATGCTCGATCTCCGACAGACTATATTCCTCGCCATCATCATCACTAATCTGAAGCAAAGTATATAGACCCTTCGTTACAAATAGCTTTAGCTATTTTTCGCAATCCATTGCTTTTTAAGCAATTTTATTTTTCACGAGCATTGTGCGCTAACTCATTGTCTCATAAAGAAAAAATCCATTTTAGGGCTTGACCCTCTCTGTTTTTTTCAATATAGTGGCGCGGAGTGGTGAAAAGTGGGTTTTTGTGGGTTTATTGATTTTGGGGCTTTGAATGTTTCAGGGTGCGGCGCAACTAAATTTAGATGGTAAGGGGCGGCTCGCGATACCGGCACGGCATCGCGACATGTTGCTTGCGCATTGTATGGGGCAGTTGGTGTTGACCGCCGATGCCGATGGTTGCTTGTTGCTTTATCCGCAACCTGAGTGGCAACCCATTCGTGAAAAACTCATGCAGCTCTCAGCTTTCAATCCGCGTATTCGCGCGTTGCAGCGCTTTTTAGTGGGCCATGCAGAAGATGTGGTGATGGATGCTGCTGGGCGCGTATTGGTTTCGCCAACCTTGCGCAGCTACGCTTCGCTCGATAAGCGCGTGATGCTGGTGGGGCAAGGCAATAAATTTGAAATTTGGGATGAGGCGCGCTGGCAAGCGCAGTACGAGAAACTAGCAGGCTTTACCGAAGGCGATTTGCCGCCGGAATTGGCTGGTTTTACGCTGTGATCGAGAGCTTTTCCCACGACACAGTTTTGTTGTACGAGGCGGTCGAGGGTTTGCAGTTGAAGCCTGAAGGCATTTATGTAGATGGAACGTTTGGGCGTGGTGGGCATAGTCGCTTGATTCTGAAAAGGCTGGGCGCTAAAGGGCGGCTGGTTGCGCTGGATAAAGATCTCGTGGCGATCGCGGCAGCGCAAGAAATAAAAGATGCGCGTTTTCAAATTGTGCATCGTGGATTTGAAAATTTGCGCCAAGTATTAAGTGAGCTTGCCATCGAAAAAGTCGATGGCGTGTTACTGGATTTAGGCGTGTCGTCACCGCAACTGGATGATGCGCAGCGTGGTTTTAGTTTTCGGTTTGATGCGCCGCTCGATATGCGCATGGATACCAGTCGTGGACAAACGGCTGCACAGTGGTTGGCAGAGGTAGATGAAGGTTTATTAGCGGAGGTTATTAGTGATTACGGCGAAGAACGGTTTGCTAGGAAGGTTGCAAGAGCGATTATTACTTCGCGCCAAGAAAGTCCCATCACTACCACGCGGCAACTCAGCGAAATTGTCGCGCAAAATGTTCACTCTCGCGAGCCCGGGAAAAATCCGGCGACGCGCACCTTTCAGGCTATACGGATTTATATTAACCGCGAACTCGAAGAACTCGAGAGCGTGCTTCCGCAGTGTGTGGACTGCTTAAAAGTGGGCGGACGCATGTCAGTGATTAGCTTTCACTCACTTGAGGACCGAATCGTGAAGCGCTTTATGCGTGACATGTCGCAGGGCGACAAGCTACCTCGCCATTTGCCTATTCGCGCCGCTGAAATTCCCTTGGCAAAAATGCGTTTAGTAGGAAAGGCAATTCATGCTTCTGAGCAGGAGTTGGTCCTGAATCCTCGTGCGCGTAGTGCCGTACTGCGAGTGGCTGAATACACGGGAGGGTTAAGTGCTTAGGCTTAATCTGCTTCTATTATGCGTGGTGATTGTGTTGGCGCTAAGTGCGGTGACTTCTCAACATCGTGCGCGTAAATACTTTGTGGAGTTGCAGTCTGAAAAAGATAAAGCGCAGCAGATGGAAGTGGAGTGGGGGCAGTTGCAATTAGAGCAAAGCACTTTGGCACTTCCGGCACGGGTGGAAGGAATTGCTAGCCGCTTATTGCAAATGCAAATGCCGCAGAGCGCTCAGATTCAGTTTGTGCGCGTGGACTCGGCGAGGGTGCAACCATGATGCATCGCAACGGCACTATTCAGACAAACGGGCAAATTGCGCTACCGCCTTGGCGTTCCCGTGTTTTATTTGTGCTGTTACTAGGTGGCTTGGCCGCATTGCTCGCGCGCGGTGTTTACTTGCAGGGAATTCATAATGAATTTCTGCAACAAAAAGGATCCGCTAGGTACGACCGAGTAATCGACATTCACGCGCATCGCGGCATGATTAGTGATCGACATGGCGAGCGTATTGCGATTAGTACTCCGGTTGAGTCGATATGGGCGAGTCCGCAAGATGTTGAAGCGACGCCTAAGCAAGTGATGCAACTGGCTTTGCTGTTAGGCGCGAATGCAGATGAATTAAAAAAACGTATGTTCGATTCGTCGCGTGATTTTATTTATTTGAAACGTCAGTTGCCACCAGAAGTGGCGGATAAAGTGATGCGTTTAAGCATCGCTGGGGTATCACTCAAGCGCGAATATCGTCGCTATTACCCAGGCGGTGAAGTGACCTCGCATCTGCTTGGTTTTACCGATGTTGACGATAACGGCCAAGAGGGGATCGAGCTGGCATTGCAGTCGCAGCTAGGGGGAAAGGCAGGTAGTCAGCGCGTGATTAAAGATCGTCGTGGACATATTGTTGAGGATGTGGCCAGTGTGCGCGCGCCTAAAGAAGGTGGCGATGTTGCATTGAGTATTGATAACAAAATCCAATTTTTAGCGTTCCGTGAAATTAAGCAAGCCGTTGAGCAACACAAAGCGAAAGCAGGCTCCATTGTGGTGTTGGATGCAAAAACGGGCGAGGTATTGGCCTTGGCGAATTGGCCAAGTTACAACCCCAATAACCGTGAAAAATCTAGCGTTAGTTTGTTGAGAAATCGCGTGGTCACTGACTTGTTTGAGCCGGGCTCAACGATGAAGCCCTTTACGGTTGCGGCAGCACTTGAGCTGGGTAAGGTAACGCCAAGCACGCAGATTCAAACAGAGCGTGGGGCCTACACTATCGGTGGACACACAATTCACGACACTCATCCTGAAGTCTCGATGACGGTGGCAGAGATTATTCAAAAGTCGAGCAATGTAGGGACTTCAAAAATTGCGCTCTCCATGAAGCCAGAACAGTTTTGGCATAGTTTG
>JAUYFR010000045.1 GCA_030690855.1 Gallionellaceae bacterium | reverse complement strand
CAAAAATATTGCCCTGCTCACTCAACGACAACAGCGTGTCTTCGGCACTCGCAAAATCATCACGCGGGCTAAGCTGCTCTGGAATCTCATCTTGTAAGCGTGAAATAAATCCCACTTGGTAAGCATTATCTAATGCACCTTTGCGCCATAAGGTCAGACGCGCTTCATCATCAATCAAGCCCGGCTGTAAAAGCACACTCACTGTACGCATAATGACGTGAGCCTCATTTTCAAAAGGTAGATGTTCGAGCAAAAAATCCGCTAGCACTTTGCCAACTTCATCTTGCGCCACACACTCTCTTTCCAGCATGCCACGCGCATGATCGGCTACGGGATGCGCCCACCAAGCTCGTCGCGCCAGCTCTCCCGACAAACCAGGCGAGTAAGCTACCGAAGTCACCGCATCTGGATCACCCAAGAGCAGCAATCTATCTAAACCGTTATCGCGCGCCTGCCCCATGCGCGACCAATGCTGCACATAAGCCGGATAACCGCTAGGCGAGCCAATCGCGTGCGTCGCTAGTAGCTCTTTAACAATACGCAAATATTGATCACTCCGTCCCGTAGGATGAAGTTTGACGCTAACTGCACCGCGCGGGGTGAGACCCAAAACTGTCATATTGGCGGCATCAATACGGACAGCATGCAGCTCGCCAGCAAGCATGACGTTTAAGCGCAGTGAATCTTCAGGGGTGAGTTCAGACATTAAGTTTCTCTAAAATTAATTTAATTGGATGCGCTGTCCCCACGGCACAGGCGCCTTTCCTTTTACGAGCCAAATAACTGGATAGTGAGGCTCCATTGCGGGGAAAGGTCCTTCTGCATCGGTAAAGTAAAGCAACATATCTGGCGACGTACCGCTTTGATTTAACCATTCAAAAATCGGCTTAAAATCTGTGCCCCCGCCGCCTTCAAATGCACGGGGCATTTTAAAATCTTCCCATGCTTCAAACAGCCACGGACCATCTTCAGCCAACACCGTATCGCACGCATGCAGTGTAATGCTCGCTCTGAGCTGCGCCTTAAGCGTATTAATTTCTGCCAAAAACTCTGTGAGTTCTTGTCCACTCACTGAGCCACTGGTATCCAACGCCACCACGATATTTGCCTGACTACTGCGCAGCGAGGGCATGACCATTTCACCTTCTCGCCGCGAGGGACGTGAATAACTGTAATCGTCTTTCGCGACCTGCGTCATGTACCTTGCCAACAACATACGCCACGGCAATTTAGGCTGCAGCATTTCACCGACCATACGCGCTAAACCGCCGCCCAACTTCCCCGCTTGCTGTGCTTGTAGTGCTGCACCCGCTAATCGTTGCTGCCATTGCATAGCCAAGGCATCTTGCTCTGCTGCTGAAAGTGGTTGTGGCTCTGGCGCGCCGCGTGCATTCAAATCTTGTTGCCGTCCTTGAGCACCGTTGGATTGCGATTCCTTTTGCGAGGATTGCCCTTCTCCACCCTGCTTATTTTCATCATTTTGCTGCTGCCCACCACTTTCAGTCGGATCAGCATTTTCTTCTGACGATGAATCACTCTGATTAGTTTGGGAATCTGAATCATTATCTTGAATGCAGGGATAAATCTCCTCCGCCGTCATTCCCTCGTATTCGTCGATCACCAATGTTCCCGGTGGCGGCTTGAGGCCATCATTCACCAACAGACCATTCACCGAATGGTCACAAGCGGCAACCCAGCGTGATTTAACGCGATGCTGACGGCGCGCGAAATGCGACAAAGCACAATGCAATGCCTCCCTCGCCAAGACAAACTGCGTTTGCTCAACACTCAGCGCTTCAATGAAATCGGGGTTGTAATACAGATTGCGCGCATCGGTGGCACTGGTTAAACACCACTTTGGATCAGCCACCACCAACGGCAGACGCAAAGCAAGCGCGCCCAAAAATGGCTTATCTAAAATCAAGCGAGTACGCGCGACAGCAAGCTTGGTTTCGATTTCTGTTTGCTTACTCATGCAACGCTGGCCAATTTAGACGGTGATTAAATTAAGCGTCGTACAACATCAAATCAGCAACGGCATTCGCCCACTTCGCAAATTGAGGAACAGAAAATAAGCTCTGCCCAATCGCGCGGTGCATATCTGAAACCAACATGATGCCCATTTCACGCAAGGGAAAAGTGCTGGCGTAATCAAGAATATGGCCATGAATAATTTTGGCCTCCGCCGTGCCTTTAGCACGCACCGCTCGCCCCACCAAAGCAGAGGCAACCGCATATTGCAGATCGACTTCGCGCGGCACCAGCACTGGCTCACCACGCAAGATGGCATCAAGGTCTGGCATGTGTTCCAAATTTTCAATGAAGGCGTGCAACTCTAAACCTGCGGCCATGCCCACACACGACTGCAAAGTAGGTAGCAACAACTCAGGTGAGTCACCAAATTTTTGCAGGGTACGATGCGCGAACTCCCACGAACGCGGGCTAGGGAAAGCCACCGGATTGTGCGCAGGATTAAAATCAAAAAGTAACTCCGGACGGAAGCGCAGAAAACCGATCAAACGATCATCCATACCGTTAGCGTAGGCCCAATTCACCCAATCGTCGATATTCGCTTCCACTTCAAAATGCGAGAAGCGATTCGCCAACGGCGCAGGCATAGTGTAGGTCACACCGCGATCACCCTGGCGATTACCCGCCGCAAAAATTGCCCATCCTGGGGGTACTTCGTAATCACCCAAGCGACGGTCCAAAATCAATTGGTAGGCTGCGGCAGAAACGCTGGGGGGCGCCGAAGTAATTTCATCCAGAAACAAAATGCCGTATTCACCGTGACGCTGCGCATCGGGCAACATCGAGGGGATTGCCCACTCAACGCGGTTATCAATACGAAACGGAATGCCGCGCAAATCAGTGGGTTCCATTTGTGAAAGACGAATATCAATCATCGGAGCGGCATGGCGCGCCGCGACCTGAGAAATAATTTGTGACTTACCGATTCCAGGTGGACCCCACAACATAACGGGCGTGTGATGCCCCTCACGAGCACTTATAAATTCACGATCTAGAACGGTAAGTAGCTGGGCCGGACGCATGGTGACTCCAAAAATTTAACTGTCTTGATTATAACAACTGTGACCATCATTGATGGACTAAGCCACTCGGTTTTTTGGCTAGAATCCCTTATGCAACAAGGGTAATGATGCGTGAGTACGTTACAATCGAGGCTAGTGTATTTTCTTCATAAGAACGATGACCGTCCGAATTTTTCTGCCACTTTTTCTGCTGACTTTTTTACTGAGTAATAACTCAGCACTGGCCGCTAAAGCCAGTGACGCCGATAACATTCCGCATATCGACCAGCAAGGGAAAGGCGCCTTTCGTGAATTTTTGGCAGCCGGCAAACACCGTGCTTTTGTAATTGCTCCAGGTGGCGCATGGGCATGGAAAGCCAACGAAACCACCACTGACGTCGCAATCGAAAATGCGATACTGGAATGTCAGCAAGGTTCTGAACAACCTTGCGTACCCTATGTCGTCAACGACAAAATCGTATTCGATGCCAAACGCTGGCCAACTTTGTGGGGGCCTTACCTCAAGCGTATGTCGAGTGACAAATCACATGTTGGCAAAGAGCGCGGCGACCGTTTTTTTGATCTCAGCTTCAAAACACCTGAAGGAAAAAATACTAGCCTTGCCCAGCTTCGCGGCAAAGTGATCGTGCTACATTTTTGGGGA
This sequence comes from Gallionellaceae bacterium, assembly GCA_030690855.1. GTDB lineage: Bacteria > Pseudomonadota > Gammaproteobacteria > Burkholderiales > Gallionellaceae > PALSA-1006. The sequence continues at coordinate 377 of JAUYFR010000045.1, read as the reverse complement.
ACATGGTGTAGCTCGTGCAGGCATGAGATGCCGGATTTGCAAAAACTGAACCAACAGCTCAGCACATCGCCTGATATTCAACTGGTGTTGCTGCAAGTACGTGAAGAAGCTCACACTTCTAGAAAATGGGCAAAGCAACAAAACATTATGCTGCCGCTCTATGATTCTGGAATAACAAAAGCAGGAAGTGACTTACTAAAACTCAGCAACAGCAAAACGATTTCGGATAACCGTATTGCGATGGTGTTTCCAACTACCTATATTCTCGATAAACACGGCATCGTGGTTTTTGCGCATCCGGGGACCATCAACAACTGGGGTGAATATTTGCCCTTCCTGCGCGATGTCGCCGCCAAGTCGGGCAAATAAACTTACAG
>JAUYFR010000041.1 GCA_030690855.1 Gallionellaceae bacterium | reverse complement strand
TTACGCTTCTGCCTCATGAGTTTTTGGATATGCTGTTTTGCGTCTGCAAAGTTCAGCACACTGGCGGTGGTGATCGTATCGCAGCGCAGCACATGAAAACCCAATTCCGATTCCAGCACGCCACTGACTTCGCCCACCTTCAGTTCGAATAGCGCCTTTTCTAATTCAGGAAAAAGCTTACCGCGCGGCAGATCGCCTAGCTTGCCCCCTTCCAATGCCGTAGGACATTCGGAGTGCTTGAGTGCTTGCTCTTCAAAACGTTGTGGCTCTTTCGCCAGCCGAGTCGCAATCTCATCGATACGCTTGCGTGCAGCAACACGCGTGTTGTCCGCAATCGTGTCGTTGATGGTAATCAAGATATGGCGCGCCAATCTTGTTTCGGGGCGGCGGAATTGTTCGGGGTGATATTGGTAATACAGCTCTACGTCCATATCACTTACTTTGTCCGCTTGCGCACCCACTTTTTCCAGAATCGCTTCGACCTTCAGCTCGCGTTCCAGCGCCTTGGCAAAACTTGCTTCGTCCAGACCATTACGCTCCAAATCACTGGCGAATTCATCCTCGCTTGCATAGCGTCCGCTGATCTCTTGCATGGCGGCCTCCAGCGTAGAGGGTGGCACCATCACATCGCGCGCCTCTGCTGTAGCCAGCACGCGCGCTTCGAGTTGATGTTGTTGCTGTGCCATTTGTTGTACGCGCTCTAATTCGTCAGCTTGCAAAGAGGGAGGCGCTTTACCGTAGATTTTTTGTGCGGCCTTGAGCGCTAAATAAGCGACACCACTATCGATCACTTCAGGCATGAGCCACCTCCCCATCGTCATAGATTTTCGTCGCTTCCAGTGCAGACTCCGGTACTTGCAGCACATGGTCGTGGAAGATCACGTGATACTGCACACCATTGTTTTCGTCACGAAACACTTTGAGGATTTCGCCTTCCATTCCTGGTGACACGCGCACTTCGCCACGCACCGTCAAGGTGATCTTGCTGCGTACCTTTTCGCGGCTCTCAAATTTGCTGGGTATCCATTGCTCGTTGATGCTGATCAGCTCCTCTTCACGAAAGCCGACGATTTTGTTCTGTTCGAGAATATTGACGGTGTAGATCAATTGATCTTGCAAAAAAGTGCCCACGTTCATGACAAAGCCGGTGCTGCCTCGGCGAATCAGCAAGGTGCCGATAGCGACACCCGGATAAGTGCCATCATTACGCACGTTGCGAATGATGCGTACTTCATCGCCGAATTCGAATTTAGGCAACATCTTGTTTGTTGATGGTGATTGAGGTCAGCGGCACAAACTGAGTTTGTGGCTCATGCATACGGAACACTTTGAAAACCTTTTCAGTCAGCGCGTCGGACTTCACAAAATCTTGATAGGCCTGTTGCAAGGTTGTGACATAAATTGCGCGACGAGCGCTTTCTTCACTCGGCAAATTTGTCTTCCCAAGATAATTATGAAAGCGCTGCAAGATATGCAAACGATTTACATGCACTACCGAGGCATCGTATTCAATACCAAAGTAATCGAGAAAGTCTTCGGCAGAAACTAAATCCTCTAGCGCTTCATCTAATGTTAGTTCGTCCATTTCAGATTCCTTTCTTGATTTATTTCATCCCAGATTGTTCATTAGGCTCAAACCCCTCCCAACCTCCCCTTGTCAGGGGAGGAGCTGACTCTGCTCTCCCCCTGACAAGGGGGAGCTGGAGGGGGTTAGGTTCTAATGGATTATTTGATTTCATTAATCATCGACTGCTGTAGCACTTCTAACAACGCTTTACCGCCCATGCGGTCATGGCTGTCCAGCTCCACTAATTTCTCTAGCATGGCTTGTCCCGTATCAAAATTACCTAAACGTAAATTGATGTAGCCCGTCGCTTTGAGCACCATGAGGTAGAAGCGCACCAGCCCCATTGAGCGCATCACACCAGCACCCAGATTAGCTTCGCGCAAATAAGCCCAAGTGTCTGGAAACTCTAGCCTGCGTCCAACTACCGCCAAAGTGCTTTCCCCGACGAGCAAGGCATCTTCTAAACGATGCTGATAAAAGTAGTAGCGATATAACGCCACTAGTACGACAAGGTGTTGCGGAGCAATAAAATTGGCGCGCAGCAACATCAGTTCACCATCATCGCTACCGTAGTTGGCTGCTGCCATCTCGACCAAATGCTTAACCTCAAGGCTGATCGGCTCGTCAAAGTACATTTCGGCTTGGTCAAAATCGAGTAAGTCCATCATTCTTTCCTGAGCTTGCGTGCAACTTCTGTGCCGCATAAATCATCAGCTTCACAGGTGTGGCACTGGCTATCCACTGCTGCACCCTGTTTACGTAATTGTCCTTCCAACACTTCGATACGTTCCATCAGACAGGCAATAGCGCGCCCGACTGGGTCGGGAATCAGGTGATGATCGAGGTTGATGCCATAGATATTGTCAGCGCCAGCCTCTTCGGTGCGCAGCACGATCTTGCCGGGGATGCCAATCACCGTGCGGTGCGCAGGTACATCTTTCACCACCACAGAATTTGCACCGACACGCACATGTTCGCCAAGCGTGATCGCACCAAGAATTTTTGCACCTGCACCAACCACCACACCGTCACCCAGTGTCGGGTGACGCTTTCCTTTATTCCAAGTGGTGCCGCCGAGCGTGACACCGTGATACAGCGTGACATCGTCGCCAATCTCAGACGTTTCACCAATCACCACACCTGCACCATGATCAATGAAGAAGCGCCGACCAATGGTTGCACCGGGGTGGATGTCGATATTGGTCATAAAGCGCGCGAACCAAGAGAGCAGGCGCGCTAAATAACGCAGTCCAAATTTCCACAAACGATGAGAGATGCGTTGCAACAAGATTGCATGCACGCCGGGATAGGTGGTGAGCACTTCAAAACGCGAGCGCGCTGCGGGATCGCGCTGAAATACGCAACTTACGTCTTCGCGCAACAGCTCCAGCAAGGAAGGCTGTGCCTGTTTAACCCTATCCCCACCCCATCCCTCCCCTTGAAGGGGAGGGAGTAGGAATTCTCCCCCCGTCAAGGGGGGAGTTAGAGGGGGGATGGGTGCGTGACTTTTCACTCTGTCCATGAAGTATTCCTAGTGTGCCGCACTGGGCTGAGTACGACCGATGTAACGCTGGTAAAGAAACAACAACTCCTGATCGGCAGGAGATCGCTTGGCACGCTCGGCGAAGGTGCGAATGTCCGGTAACAGCGCGCGCGCTTCCGCTTGACTGAGGTTAAGTCCCATCGTGGCGTATGCAGCAATGATGCCGTGTGCGCCGGAATGTTTGCCAACCACTAATTTGTGCTGACGCCCTACTTCGACAGGATCAAATCCTTGATAGGTGTCTGGATCTTTAAGCAGGCCGTCCACATGAATGCCCGCCTCGTGTGTGAACACCCCGCCGCCGACAACGCTCTTTTGCCACGGCACTGGCCGCCCCGAAGCGGCGGCAACTTTTGCCGACAATTCCGTAAAGTGAGTCAGATCAATTCCGGTGTTCATGCCGTAGAGTTTTTTCAGGCCCAGCGCCACTTCTTCTAGCGGCGCATTGCCAGCACGTTCACCCAACCCATTTACCGTAGTGTTGATGTGCGTCGCCCCGGCGACGGCAGCAGCAAGACTGTTGGCCGTAGCAAGCCCAAGATCGTCATGTGCGTGCATTTCGATTTCTAAATCAGAGGCACTGCGCAAAGCAGAGATCGCTTTATGTACGCCGAATGGCTCCATCACCCCCAAGGTGTCGGCAAAACGAATTCGACGCGCACCGCACATCTGCGCGGCTTCGGCCACTTGCAACAAAAATTCAGAATCGGCACGCGAAGCATCTTCGCAACCGACAATGATCTCTAGGCCAAGGTCGTGCGCACGCATCACCACATCGTAAATAGTTTCGATCACCCAAGTGCGGTCGCGCTTCAATTTTTTGGCGAGGTGAATATCGGAGACAGGAATGGAAAGATCAACCATCTGCACATCGATCTGCTCACACAACGCTAGGTCTTCAACACACATGCGGCTCCACGCAATGAGCTTTGCATTCAGTCCTAGTGCGGCAACCGCATTGATACTTTCGCGTTCTTCATGCCCCATCGCCGGAATGCCGACCTCCAACTCGGGTACACCGAGCGCATCGAGCTGGCGTGCGATAGCCAGCTTTTCATCCAAAGTAAACGCCACCCCGGCGGTCTGCTCGCCATCACGCAGGGTAGTGTCGTCAATGATGATGGTGCGAGACATGATGTGTGCCTTAGGCGTAAGTAGGTGCGAACGCTTTTTCAGGTTCCGCTGCAGGGCCGTCACCATCCCAATACGGTGAGAGCTTGCGGAGCTGCGCGATGATTTCCGGCACCACCTCTACCACCCGATCAACTTCTTTCTCGGTGCTGTATCGAGAGAGTGAGAAGCGCACCGTGCCATGTGCTGCGGTGTAGGGAATGCCCATCGCGCGCATTACGTGCGACGGCTCCAGTGAGCCTGAAGTGCAGGCAGAGCCTGAGCTGGCAGCGATGCCGAATTTATTGAGCAGCAGCAAAATCGCTTCGCCTTCAATAAACTCAAACGCGATGTTGCAAGTGTTTGGCAAGCGGTTGCTCGGATCGCCGGTAACAAACGAGCGCGGCACTTTAGCCAAAATGCCTGCCTCCAATTTGTCACGTAGGCGTTTCACTTCTGTGTTCTCGTGGGTCATTGCTTCTAATGCCATCTCAGCGGCTTTGCCCAGACCAACAATAGAAGTTGAGTTTTCCGTACCAGCACGGCGGCCACGCTCTTGATGCCCTCCGCGTAACAACGGACGGAAGCGTGTGCCGCGCTTGAGGTACAAGACGCCAATGCCTTTGGGCGCATGGAGTTTGTGACCGGACACCGAGAGCATGTCGATCTTGGTATCTTTTAAGTTCAACGGTATTTTGCCAACCGCTTGCACCGCGTCAGTGTGGAACATCGCACCTGCGGCATTGGCCAATTCAGCCATTTCCACTACCGGAAAAAAAGTCCCGGTTTCATTGTTTGCCCACATCACTGACACCACCGCGACTTGATCGGTAAGCAGTTTTTTGTATTCGTCTAAATCAAGACGGCCTTTTGCATCCACCTTGAGCAGATGCACTTTGTAGCCGTCTTTTTCCAGCCAAGTGCACAAGGTAAGAATGGCGGGATGCTCAACCGTGGTGGTGATAATCTCCTTGCGTTCTGGCTGTGCTTTTAAAGCCGAAAGAAGCGCCGTGGAATCTGACTCGGTACCACACGAGGTGAAGATGATCTCGGAATCGTGTTCAGCGCCCAGCAATTCTTGCACTTGCATGCGAGCCTTTTTGATTGCCAATCCCACCTTGTTACCGAAGCTGTGCATGGACGATGGATTGCCGAACTGCTCGGTAAAATACGGCAGCATGGCTTCCACCACAGCGGGATCGACCCGTGTGGTTGCGTTGTTGTCGAAATAGATGCCTTCCATGATTAACCCTTTGTATTTGTAGGTCGGGATTCATCCCGACGCTGTTCTATCAAGTCGGGATAAATCCCGACCTACATCAGCCCTTCATCGCCCTTGTCAGCGAACTGACTTTGGTCGGCACGATCTTGATGAACTCTTTCAACTCTTCCATCAATTTCTGCTGAATCCCTTGCAACGTTAGCGCTTCCATCTGGCAACCTGCGCAAGCCCCCGTCATGTTGACGTAGATCGTTTTGCCATCGACATCTACCAATTCAATGTCGCCACCATCTCGCTTCAATTGCGGCCGCACCGCTTCCAACACCGCTTCGATCTTGCGGATGCGTTGCAAATTAGTCATGCCCGCCGGAGCCGCCTCTTCTTTGGGCTGTGCGCCCGGTTTGAAACTTTCGCCACGTTCGGACATCACTTTAACCAGAATTTCTTCGATACCTTCATGGCAAGAGGAACAACCGCCGCCTGCTTTGGTGTAGTTAGTCACGTCTTGCACCGAGACCAAATCATTAGCGCGAATCGTTTCTTCAATCATTACTGCATCGATGGCGAAACACTTACACACCAGCGCACCTTCTTCATGGTCATCGCTCCACACTTCGCCGCGATAGTTGGCGACAGCCGCTTGCAAAGCTTCGCGCCCCATCACTGAACAGTGCATTTTTTCTGGCGGCAGACCATCGAGGTAATCGGCGATATCCTGATTGCTCACCTT
>JAUYFR010000035.1 GCA_030690855.1 Gallionellaceae bacterium | reverse complement strand
ATGCGCTCGACGCTCAACGCGAAAGGCATCCGCTACCGCATGAAAACCAAGCAGCTCTACCATGACCGCGAAGAAGTGACGGTGTTTCTCAGTAAAGCGAAACGCGCTTAGGCCTCTATATCGATGTGCTCAACCACATCGCCCTCTCTCACATTGTGGTGGCGTCTATCAATGCCAGAACGAAGTTCAATCAACACTTGCTGATGCATTAGGCGACGGCAGGCTTTGCGCCGATCCTCCGAAGAAACATCTCGTTGCTGTTCAACTTGATGCAACTCCGGTTGCAACGCCGCGTGCCGATCAATATTTTCAATCGGTTGATCACGATGATGAACCGGCTTCACTGCATACACAGCAGACAAACCCGTCACCTGCCGAATAAACGGACTTTTCGTTGCGGTTGGAATATCAGTCACGTAACGCATGACACCTCCTTAATGGACAGCTTACAACCTTGATATCGGCATAAGTTGCTAATTATTTAGGGGCAACGTCTGGCAGATTGGGGTGAGCGTCATGCATTTTGATGCGCGACACATACCAGATCGCCAATAAGTTGGCCGTAATCGCCACGTAACCGACATTCTGATACCCCTCCACATACCCACTGCTCTGCTGAGTAATCATAAATCCGCTAAGGGAGGCAGCCAAGCCCATCGCCAACGATTGCACGGTGGCATTCAGTGACATGAAAGTACCGCGCAGCTTGGGCTGTGCCGCTGAACTAATAATTGCCATCGCAGGAATAAAACGCCCCGAAACCAATACAAAAAATAGTGTCGTGCAGACTATCCATAGCGCTAACGAGGCATTTTGAATATGCGTCACCGCCAATAGCGGCACCATCGAAGCCAAAGCAACAATGCGATACACCTTTACTTTGCCGCTCGCATCCGCCCATTGACCAATAAAACGCGCCGTTACCAAAGTCGCCGCACCGCCCACCAAATAAATATAGGCAATATCATGCTGGCTGATCGAAATGTTATTTACCGCGTACACCGTTAAATAGGGAATCACCGTAAAGCCAGAAAAAATAATCATGGCGGAGAGTGCCATCGCATGCCAATGGTTTACATCGCGCATCACGGCAAACATGGCGGAGAAGGGGTGGGCCAGTTTTTCTTGGCTAAGGTGATGACGCAATTCTGGAAGTACGCGCCAACCAATCAATATAAAAATAGCCGTCAACGCTACAATAAAAAAGAACGGTGCGCGCCACTGAAAATAGCTTGCCAACCAAAGAGATAACGGGACGCCCGCTACGGTCGAAAATGAAAAAGCCGCCGACACAATGCCACTTGCCTTGGCACGACGAGAGAAAGGAATCACGTCACCCACGATGGTTTGCACCAAGGCCCCTAGCACGCCACCAAATGCCCCTGCCAAACCCCGTGCAATCATCAACGTTACATAACCAGGGGCTATGCCGCAAGCCAAGGTAGCCAGGCCAAATAAAATAAAAGTCAATAATAACAATGATTTACGCTCAAATCTGTCCACGAACGTCGCCGCCAGCAAGCCAGAAAACGCGGCACTAAAGCTATACGACGCAACTAGCAAACCAAATTCATGCGTGGTAATTCCCAAATCTCGCATCAAAATCGGACCGAGCGGCATCATGATCATGAAATCAAGCACATGGGCAAATTGAATACCTGCCAGCGTTAACAATAACGAGCGCTCTGAAAAATGCGCCTTCGGTGTCATGCGGCTTTATCCAGTTTATCGAGAAAACCTTGCAGCTCTGGAGGTAACGGCGCAGTGATGCTCATCGGCGCCTCCGTCAGCGGATGCTTGAAGGCGATGGAATGTGCATGCAAAAACATGCGCTTAAGGCCCTGTTTCATTAACTCTTTATTACGCGCAAAGTCGCCGTATTTGTCATCTCCGGCAATCGGAAAGCCTAGATGGGAAAGGTGTACACGAATCTGGTGCGTACGCCCCGTTTTAAGCTGGGCTTCAAGCAAAGTGAAATTTTCCCAAGCCTTTTGCAGGGTGAAAATGGTGTGCGAAGCCATGCCGTCTTCCCGCACCATCACCCTCTTCTCGCCCTGCGGGGTGTCAAACTTATGCAATGGCAACTTTACGTGTTGCTTCACATTCTTCCATTGCCCTAGCACCAAAGCGAAATAACGCTTATCGCTATTCCCCTCGCGCATGATTTCGTGCATGGCCACCAACGCAGAACGTTTCTTAGCCAAAAGTAGCACTCCGGAAGTTTCCCGATCCAAGCGATGCACTAATTCCAAAAATTTGGCCTGCGGCCGTGCGCTACGCAATTGTTCGATCACTCCAAAACTCACCCCACTGCCACCATGCACTGCCGTGCCACTCGGTTTATTGATGATTAATAAAGCATCATCTTCATATAAAACAGGGAATTCCAGCGCCGGCACATATTCACGGTGTTCTGGCTCAGCCACCCTAACCGGAGGAACGCGAACCAAATCCCCAAGTTGTAAACGGTAGGTTTGGTCGATGCGCTTTTTATTCACCCGAACCTCGCCACTACGCAAAATTCGGTAGATATGGCTTTTGGGCACCCCTTTGAGGTGCTTGCATAAAAAGTTGTCGATGCGTTGCTCACAACTACCCTCGTCGATTTCAACTAAAGTTACAGATTCTTTGCCTAAACCATTCATTTTGAATATACTTCGCGCCGCGCGAGTTAGGTAAATGGGAGCGGGATGTTAAGTTATTTTCCCCGCTAGCGTAGAAAGGCAGATGTGCCGCCGCACCATCCCACCTACCGCCATCCGGTTAATGTCACTCACCGGGATAAGCAGTGATGGTAATTGATTTACGCGCTCTAGGCATCCGGGATTTTGGATACCGATAGAATTTAGCGTGTCGCTTTTATGACAAAACTAGCGCCACAATTTTTAAGACAAGCACACCGAGAACACTACCTTGCACATTCGTTGGAACCTTAATCTCAACACTGTTTGCACGACCCCAAATCTCGATCGCGGTTAACCGCGTGTCGCTTTGTCCTGCCCGTGTCTGAGCGCGGGAAAGAAGAAAAATATGAAACGCATGCTATTCAATGCGACGCAGCCGGAAGAACTTCGCGTCGCCATTGTGGATGGTCAAAAACTAATTGACCTCGACATTGAAACCGCCGGAAAAGAGCAACGCAAGAGCAACATTTACAAAGCAGTCATCACCCGCATCGAGCCCAGCCTTGAAGCCTGTTTCGTCGAATACGGTGGCAACCGCCACGGATTCCTTCCCTTTAAAGAAGTCTCCCCGCAGTTTTACCTGTCTGGCGCAAGTGGCCGCTCTTCGATCAAAGAAGCACTGAAAGAAGGCCAAGAGCTACTGGTTCAAATAGAAAAAGACGAACGTGGCAACAAAGGCGCTGCGCTGACCACTTACATCAGCTTGGCGGGACGCTACATCGTTCTGATGCCGAACAACCCTAACGGCGGCGGCGTATCGCGTCGTATCGAGGGTGAAGACCGCAACGAACTGCGTGATGTATTAGCGCAACTGGAAGTACCTCAAGGCATGAGCATCATTGCTCGTACCGCCGGTATTGGCCGTAACCTAGAAGAGTTGCAATGGGACTTAAACTACCTCAAGCAATTGTGGGATGCCATCGAAGGTGCTGCTAAAACTGAAAAAGCCCCCTCTCTAATCTATCTGGAAAGCAGCTTAGTGGTTCGCGCGATTCGCGACTACTTCAACCCGGAAATCGGCGAGATCCTGATCGACACCGACGATATTTTCGAACAAGCTCAAGCCTTTATGAGCACGGTGATGCCGGACAACGTCAATCGCATCAAGCGTTATCACGACGATGTGCCGCTGTTCTCTCGCTTCCAAATCGAGCACCAAATCGAATCTGCCCATGCACGTCAGGTAAATCTGCCGTCTGGTGGCGCGATTGTGATCGATCATACCGAAGCCCTGACTGCTATCGACATTAACTCCGCACGCTCCACACGCGGCAGCGACATCGAAACCACTGCTTACAACACCAACCTTGAAGCAGCAGATGAGATTGCTCGTCAAGTGCGTCTGCGCGACTTGGGTGGCTTGATCGTTATCGACTTCATCGATATGGAGTCGAGCAAGAACCAACGCGACGTAGAAAATCGTTTACGCGACGCACTACGTTACGACCGCGCTCGCGTGCAAACCGCCAAGATTTCTCGCTTCGGTTTGTTAGAGCTTTCACGTCAGCGTCTTGCACCAAGTTTGGAAGAAGGTAGCTTCTCCCCTTGCCCACGTTGTAACGGTATCGGCCATATTCGCGGCACTGAGTCTTCAGCACTGAACATCTTGCGCATCATCCAAGAAGAGGCAATGAAAGACAGCAGCGCGGCGATTCACGCACAGGTGCCTGTTGATGTTGCCACTTTCCTGCTGAATGAGAAGCGCGCCGATATTCATCGCATCGAATCGCGCTTGAAGGTCAACATCACGCTGATCCCTAATCCGCACATGGAAACACCGCATTACACGGTCAACCGTTTGCGCCCTGACGACATCACTGCGGAACACATGCAAGCCAGCTACAAGTTGGTAGAAAAACCAGAAGAAACGAAGGCGATAACACCTGCCTCTGCCGAAGAAAGCAAAGCACAGCGCCCTCAAGCTGCTGTAAAAGGAATCACCCCAGCACAACCTGCGCCCAAGCGTGAAGAGAAAAAAGCAGAATCCACTTCAATTTTTGGCAAATTGTTTGGCTGGCTATCTGGTTCAAGTGAAGAAAGCAAACCGGCAGAGCCTGTCAAAGCGCGCCCTCCGCAACCACGCCGCGAACGCGATGGAAACCGTCCAGAAGGTAACCGTCAGCGCAATAAACCACGCCGTGATCGCGATGACGCTAACGCACCACGTGCAGAAAACGCTCCTCAAAATAAAGGCCAAACACAAGAGCCTCGTGGCGAACGTCAACCACGCCCACCACGTCCAGCGCCAACTGAAAAACCGGCTTTAGAAACCAGCAAACCCGTTGTAGCTAACGAGTCAAATGGTGAAGAAACAGGTAACAGTGGACAAGGCCGTAAACGTGGCCGTCGCGGTGGCCGACGTGAGCGTGAACGCCGTGATGAAATAAATGGCGCTCAGGCTGCCAACAAAGAAACGAACGCTGATTTGACCTTAGCCAATACTGCTCAAACTGACACCGTGTCAATGCAACCTGCGCAAAGTGAAGTTAAGCAAGATCAGCCGGTTGCAGAAGTTTCTGTACAGCAAGCGGTTGTTTCGCCAGCGCCAGTTGCCGCTGAAGTAGTAGCTGCTCCAGTAGAAGTAGTTACTGTGGCGGAGGTGGTTGTTGAGCCATCTGTTGCACCTATAGCGCCAGCAGTGCAAAGCACTCCTATCCAGGAAAACATTGCGCCCGACTTAAACGCGGCAGGCTTAGTGATGATCGAAACAGATCCAAACAAAGCGGCGAGTGTTGTAGTGCCTCAGGAAAATAGCACGCCAACTCCTCGTCGTCGCTCGCGTCCACGTGAGGTTTACACCGCGACCAGCAATGAGCCATTAGTGATGATTGAAACACAGCAACCGAAATAAACAGCTACGCATAAAAAACCCGCACGGTGTAAATCGTGCGGGTTTTTTATTGTGCTGCAACAATCCACGAACAGCATCTTCTACTGTTGATGAGCTAGAATTAATTCATCGAGACAACTTAGTTCTGCTTTAACAAAGACTCAAACTGATCAATTGGCACCGGCTTACTAAATAAGTAACCTTGGAAATTTTTACATCCTTTGTCTTGCAAAATTTGGCGCTGCTCTTCTGTTTCAACACCTTCGGCAATAATGTCTAGGTTCAAACTAACTGCCATAGCGATGATTGTGCGTACGATAGCTTTATCGTTACTATCCAGCACGATATCCCGCACAAAAGACTGGTCGATTTTGAGTTGATCGAGTGGTAGCTGTTTTAAATATTGCAAAGATGAATAACCCGTTCCAAAATCATCCAATGAAAACAACACACCCATTGCCTTTAACGCATTCATGGTGTTTACAACGACGTCGACATTCTCAACCAACATACTTTCGGTGAGCTCTATCTTAAGTTTTGAAGGCTCAATACCAAAGCGCGCAATAACCTCCTGAACATTTTTTGCGAAATCGACTTGCTTGAATTGTTTGGCGCTAACATTGACGGCCAAAACAAGATTTTTCGTCAGCGCATCACCCTGCCAAGACCTGAGTTGGGCGCAAGCCGTCTCTAGTACCCATTGCCCTATAGGTATCATTAAGCCAGTTTCTTCTGCGAGCGGAATAAATTCTGCTGGTGAGATAAAACCAAGCTCTGGATGAATCCAGCGAATTAAGACCTCTGCCCCCAAAGGGCGATGGTCAACATTCACCTGAATTTGGTAATGCAATTGAAACTCTTTTCTAACGAGTGCATTACGCAGCGCGTCCTCAAGCATCGCGCGCGAATTGATGTTTTTCTGCATCTGAGGATCGAAGAAACGCATGGCATTACGCCCAGATTTTTTTGCTTGATACATCGCAATATCCGCTTGCCGCATTAAGTCTTCGGATGCTTGCTTCTGCTGATTAAATAGCGTGATACCGATACTTGGCGTACTCATGTAATCATGGATTCCAAGCCGATACTGCTGACCGAGAGCGAACAGTATTTTTTCCCCAACGGTTTCCGTCTGCGCGGCAGCTTCTAGCTCT
>JAUYFR010000021.1 GCA_030690855.1 Gallionellaceae bacterium | reverse complement strand
GCAATTCTTTCCGTGTGGCGCACCGCACCCCATCAAGCAAAATTTTTAACCCGCGAACATTTTGGTAAGTTATACAACACTATTTTTAGCGACCAGCTCAATGGATCACAAACCGTGATTGCCGTTTTGCTCTATCGTATTGCCGAAAATCGTCGCAAACGCCCTGCCGACAGTGATCCTGCTTTTGTGCGCTATGCATCTTGTTTTATTGCGATGCAAATGGGTAAGCATTTACTCAATGCAATGAGTATCTCTCTAACCGACTTAGATCATCGTAATTTTGGCCAAGCCAAACAACTCATCGAGACTCAAGCAGAGACCTATTTCACGCAAGCCATCACAGACATACAAACAGCACTAAAGGGCTTGTATGGCGAACAAGAGATTTCATTACAGCAACTTTCTGCCACTTTCAGGCGTGGGGACTTAATTGCTCGCTTAGGGACTGCCGCATGATCTATGAATTGAGCGGCGATATTTTATTAAGTGGCGCTAAAGTCATTGCACAGGGTGTGGCGCCCAATGACGATTTTCATCATGGTTTGGCTTTGCAACTGCGCGAGCGCATGCCCGCAATGTACAAAGACTTCCGTCATTTTTGCCAAACGAGTCATCCAAAGTCGGGAGGGCTGTGGACGTGGATGAGTAGCGACGGCCACTTCATTGTTAATCTTTTTACACAAGAAGCAGCCTACGCTCACGGTAGTAAACCAGGAGATGCTTCCCTCAGTCATGTTAATCATTCGCTGCACGCGCTACGCACTTTGGCTGGAAAAGAAAAATTTGCCAGCCTCGCTTTGCCACGATTGGCCTGCGGCGTAAATGGATTAGAGTGGAACGAAGTCAAGCCGCTGATCGAAAAGCAACTTGGCGATCTTAATATTCCGATTTATATCTATACCCAGTATCACAAAGGCATTAAGGCCAGCGAACCAGAAGGAAAATAAAATGACCGATAAAATTGATAACGTGAGTGTTGGTAAAAAAGCCAATGTATTCTTCGACGGTAAGTGCGTATCTCACTCGGTATTTTTTCCGGACGGTTCACGCAAGACTGTTGGTGTGGTTCTGCCTAACAGCAAATTAACCTTCAACGTTGGCGTGCCAGAGTTGATGGAAATCAGCGGCGGTGAATGCCAAGTAAAAATCGCGGGTGAATCCACATTCAAAACTTACGCTGAGGGCAGTAGCTTTAACGTTGCCGAAAATAGTAGCTTCGACATTCATACTGGCGCAGAAGCTGTGAATTATGTCTGTAGCTTTTTGTGATGTAACAAATTGATTTTATTGGGATATATTAAAATTAATGGAGGTGTTGCATGCCAACTTTTGACATTGTTTCTGAAGTAGAAAAAACCGAAGTCAAAAACGCTATTGAGCAGACCAATAAAGAAGTCAGCACACGCTTTGACTTCAAAGGTTCTGATGCACGCGTCGAACAAGCTGAGCTTAAACTCACCGTGTGGGCCGATAACGAATTTCAGCTCGATCAAGTACAAGATATCTTGAATGCCAAATTGACCAAGCGTGGTGTAGATATTAAGTGCCTAGAGATCAGCGAAAAAATCGAGAAGGTCAGTGGCAATAAAGTGAAGCGTGGCTGCGAAATCAAAGAAGGGATTGAGATCGAGCTGGCAAAAAAGATTGTCAAACATATCAAAGATAGCAAAATGAAAGTTCAAGCGAGTATTCAAGGTGACACTGTTCGCGTAACAGGCAAGAACCGCGATGACCTGCAAGACGCTATTGCGTTCGTTAAAAAAACGATCACTGATTTTCCTTTGCAATACCAAAATTTCCGCGACTAATTACATAATGAATCCCATTTCAAAATCACGGTTGGCGTCCATTTGTGGCGCTGTAATGCTGACACTTATTTCAACACGCCCGGCATGCGCTGAAGAAACCCCTAGTTTTTTAGGCATCATTGGTGATGATTTTAAATATGTTGCGACAGCCCCTGCGCGCTGGGAGTCGCCAGAGTGGCAAACCTTAGGTTGGGCGACGTTAGCGGTGGCGGGAACTTCAATTATCGCGGACCGTCCGGTGCGTGATTTCATGCGCCAACAACCCCGAAATAATGCGTTCTTGGATCGCATAGAAAACTTTGGTGCAACTTACGCTATAGGTGTCATGGGCGGATTTTATTTGGCGGGCGCTATTGGTGAGAATGAAAAATCTGTCAATGTCGCTCAGGATTTGGTTGCAGCAAGTTTAGTTTCGGCCACTATCAACCAAACCATAAAAATCGCTACCAACCGTTACCGCCCGCGCGACAATCGCGACATCTACAACTTTCAAGGTTATACGGGGTTAAATAACAACAGCTCGTTTCCTTCTGGCCACACCACGGAAGCGTTTACGCTGGCCTCAGTGATTGCTTCACATTACGAAGAAACGTGGGTGAGCGTTTCGGCCTATTCAGTCGCTGCTTTAGTCGGCGTTGCCCGCATGTATAACGATGCGCACTACGCGTCTGATGTTACTGCCTCTGCGTTCATCGGCACCTTGGTTGGCAAAAGCATTGTTCAGCACAACCTCAGCTTACGCACCAAAAAAATGGCGATGTTACCCATCATCGCGCCTGATTATGCGGGCGTGCAGGTTGTGGGCGTTTTCTAAATTTACTCATGCCTAAAGTCATTGTTCCTCTTGCGCAAGGTTGCGAAGAAATTGAAGCGGTTACCGTTATTGATTTATTGCGTAGAGCAGGAGTTGAAGTAGTTACGGTTGGTCTTGATGATCTGCCAATATGTGCTAGCCGGGGCGTTGTGCTAATCGCTGACGCTACTTTAGACGTTGCCTTAGTACAAGAATTCGACATGGTCGTGTTGCCGGGTGGTCAGCCGGGGACAAACAATCTCAAGGCTGATGTTCGCATTCTCAGCTTGCTTAATAAAATGGCTTCACAAGAAAAGTATGTCGCGGCCATCTGCGCTGCGCCATCCGTGCTTGCGCTGGCGGGTTTGTTAGACGGGAGAAAAGCAACTAGCTTCCCCGGTGCGCTTAATGCTTATCCAAAAGTGCAGCAACAAAATTTAGCGGTTGTCATTGATGGAAAATTTATTACCTCGCGCGGCCCCGGTACTGCAATAGATTTCGCATTAGCGCTGATTGAAAAATTAGTCAGCAAAGAAAAACGCGAGGAAGTTGCCGCTGGATTGCAACGCTGATGCTGTTTGGCTATTGGCGTCGCTATCTTAAAGGCGCTCCAGAATATCTGGCACGACATTATTGGTGGACCTATCTATCGCCAAGCGGCGTATGGTTTTTTGATCACGATTGCGTGATTAACCTGATCTTATTTGGAAAGTATCGCGTCATTTTGAATGAGGTTTCGCGTCGTTATTCGACGATGACTTGTGACCGTACATTACAACTCACCTGCGCTTACGGTGCACTTAGCCCGACGCTAGCGCAATCTTCTAATACACGTGAGTTTCATGTTATTGATGTGGCTAGCATTCAACTTGAAGCTACGCGCTCAAAATTAAAGGCCAACTTTCCTAAAGTAAATATGGTACGCATGAATGTCGAGTCTCTAGCGTATTCAAACGATAGTTTTGACTGTATTGTAATTTTTTTCTTATTGCATGAATTACCCGCTCAGGCGCGTGAACGAGCACTCAGTGAGGCAATCAGGTTGTTGAAGCCAAAGGGGCAATTATTAATCGCAGAATACGGCGAAAATCTAAGCGTCCACTGGCTGCACCGTTTTACGCCGTGGTGCTGGATATTGGGAAAACTAGAGCCATTTCTGCACGATTTTTGGCACAGTAATTTGACGCAGCAACTCGCGCAAATTGCTGTCCAGCAAAATAAGCCTTTGTGTAGTCATTCAGAGACTTCGCTGTTTAACGGCTTTTATCGAGTAATCGAATACCGTGTTTAATCGCTTACAGCAACTCCCACCGCCGGTACTGGCGCTTCTGTTGCAGGCGATTTCAGTGCTGACTACAGTGGGCATTGCCTTCATCGCTCGCGCAGAGGGTTTTGCGATTTCTTTCGTCGCACTTGTGTTTTTGTGTGGTGTTCTTGCGGCAGCGCTAAGTCACTTATTTGGATTGGCGCGGTGGTGGATTCCTATCCAGTTGCTGTTTTTGCCAGCCTTAACATGGGCGCTTTCATTTCATCTTTCTTCGCATTGGTTCCTAGCCGCATTCCTCA
>JAUYFR010000017.1 GCA_030690855.1 Gallionellaceae bacterium | reverse complement strand
AAACGGTATCAGTAGCTTTGGCAATATCTCCGGCAATTTCCGTCTGTGACCTAGCATATGCTGTGTTTTGTAAAATCCCAGAACTTAGAGATAGGAGCAATACAAAAAGTAGTTTGAGTAGTTTCATTTTCAGATTCCTCTTTTGTGGCAATAAGTGCGTTGCCATGACACCCAACTACACTTATCAAATAGTTTCTTTTTCGTAATAACGTAACGACCAAAAGTTACTCTTTAGATAATTTTTAAGCAAGATAAATTGTGGACTAGATATTTTTAGTCAAATACATAGACCGTACACTCACGCCTATGAATTTAGGCAAAACAATCAAAGAATTAAGAGTATCTAGGCATTGGACGCAAGATGAACTTGCGTTTAGAGCAAAATCGACACCAGCAAATATTTCGCGGATCGAAAGTGGAAAATACCTTCCTGGCACGCAACTTCTTGAGACAATTTCTTACGTTTTTGGCATGAAGATGTATCAGATGGTGGCGATTGCCGAAGAAGAAAAACTACCGATTGCAGCGCCCACCCATGATTTTGCCGAACAAGCCTTGCTGCAAAACTTTCGGCTAATGACGCCAAAAGAACGTGAGTTATTTATCTCGATTAGTGAGCGTTTCGCCAAGCTAGGCGAGTCAGCTTAATCTAATTTTCTAACGCGAGGCATCGAAAGCTTAATTGCCTCGTCCATTTGACGGGTTTCCCTAAAGACATTACTTTGGCACCCTTATCCAATAGCTCGATTAACTATGGACTCGCCACCAAAACTACCCATTGACTCTATGCACCCAACTGCGATGCGAAAGTCATTTCTGTATGACGCGATTGTATCTGCCAAGGATGTGGATACTGGCGGCGCGCTTTATACGCTGAACGGCGTGCAGGAATATTTGATCGCTCGCACAACGGGCAAAGTTGCGAAACGCCCCGAACCCGTTACCCGTGCAACGACGATATAGCTCCTATTTTTTTATGAACCCCACTAAACGCCGCGAAATTTTTCAACGCCTGCAAGCTGCGAACCCACACCCCAAGCCTGAACTGGAATACAACTCGCCATTTGAATTATTGATTGCGGTGTTGCTCTCAGCACAAGCAACAGACATCAGCGTGAATGCAGCCACACGCCAGCTTTTCCCTGTCGCGAATACACCTCAATCACTACTCGATTTGGGTGAAGAAAGGTTGCGCGGTTATATCCAGCGCATCGGCCTCTATAAAACCAAAGCGAAGCACGCCATCGAAACCTGTCGATTGCTATTGGAAAAACATGGTGGCGAAGTTCCGCGAACACGCGAGGCGCTAGAGGCTTTGCCCGGTGTAGGTCGTAAGACGGCTAACGTGGTGTTGAACACCGCCTTTGGCCAACCCACTATCGCGGTGGATACGCACATCTTTCGCATATCTAATCGCACCGGCATTGCTCCGGGGAAAGATGTGCTCGCGGTAGAACTTAAACTGCTCAAGGTTGTGCCCGAGGAATTTAAGTTGCACTCTCATCACTGGTTAATTTTGCACGGGCGCTATATTTGTCAGGCA
Source organism: Gallionellaceae bacterium (assembly GCA_030690855.1). GTDB lineage: Bacteria > Pseudomonadota > Gammaproteobacteria > Burkholderiales > Gallionellaceae > PALSA-1006. The sequence goes on along the minus strand of JAUYFR010000017.1, from coordinate 2,816 downwards.
CGTAAGCCAAAATGCGGAGAGTGCATTATCGAAAGTTTATGTGAATACAAATCGAAACAAGGACCGGCCTAGGCTTATATTGTGACCCGAAGTATGTTCGCCTCCTCTTTGCTACCCACCAAACAAGCGCGTAAAAAATCCGGGGTTACGTCTTTCATACTCCGCATCGGCCCTCGCTTTTTTTAACGCCTGCTGGATTTCAGCGCTCACTCTCTGCATTTCTTGATTGCGCGCTCTTTCTTCAAGTCGCATTTGCTCATTTTTCATTTGCCGCTCAAATTCTGGGCCATACGAACTACAGCCTGCAAGTGACGCCGCTAAAACCAAAACAGTTAAGAACTTACGCTGACCTATTATTTGCTGCCCAATATTTTTCACCATTTGACACCCCCATCATTAAATTCGCCCGTGGACAATTTAGATCTGGATAGCACAAGCGCCACTTTGAGTAACCAGACTGCATGAGGAGAACTGTAGTGAATTTTTATTAAATCAAAATCTGGATTAGATGATGAAAAACACTTTATTTCTTCCTATGACTGGCTTGCAGCACGTCAAATAGGTTAAGAAAAAAGACTCATTCACACGACATCGCTATAATTCGCCCCATTCATCAAATCGAAAATTATCATGTCAGACCGCTTAGCCGTATTGCCGCAATATTTCATCCCGAAACAATTCATTACCTGTTTAGCGGGAATGTTTGCTCGAGCACAACTGGGTTCATTCACGACTGCAGTGATACGTCGTTTCGTGGCACGCTATAAGGTGAACATGGAAGAGGCGGCCAATCCAGATATTTCTAGCTACGCCAGCTTCAATGATTTTTTTACTCGGCCGTTGCGCGAAGGCGCGCGCCCCTTGCAGGATGCTGACTACGTCTGCCCTGTGGATGGCGCAATCAGCCAATTCGGAGCAATCGAGCACGACAACATTTTTCAAGCTAAGGGCCATAGCTATACCACTACAGCGTTGGTTGGCGGTGATGCGGTATTAGCCGCGCAATTCGCTAACGGTAGCTTTGCGACGCTTTACCTCAGCCCTAAGGACTATCACCGTATTCACATGCCCTGTGCAGGCCGCTTGCGCCGCATGATTTATGTGCCTGGGGCATTGTTTTCTGTGAACCCCACCACGGCACGCGGCGTGCCAGGATTATTTGCGCGCAATGAACGTGTGGTGTGTGTGTTCGATGGCGAAGACGGGCAATTCGTTTTAACGCTCGTTGGCGCGACTATCGTAGGAAGCATGGCAACCGTTTGGCATGGTGTGGTAAATCCACCACGTAGTGCCGAAATTCGCGAGTGGAGTTACGATGATGAAGTGATTGAACTAAAGAAGGGCGAAGAGATGGGGCGTTTTCTGCTCGGTTCTACGGTGGTAATGCTCTTTCCACAAAACTCGCTTAGCTTTAATGCAGCATGGTCGCCGACTCGCCCAATCAAAATGGGTGAGGTGATGGGCGTCAAAGCGTAAATGTTTAACCCAACGCGCGATCAGGCCCGGCAATTTTTGTTTGAGACATGGCGTAAGCGCCTTGCCAAAGAGTTGCTTACCCCACTGGAAGATTTGACAGCGCAACTCATCGATAAACATTCCGAATATCACGAGTTACTTACCCAGCCTGAACTAAGCCAAGACAAAGACTACGCGCCTGACGGCACGGCAGTTAATCCTTTTTTGCATCTGATGATGCACCTCACTATTGAGGAGCAAATTTCAATTGGTCAGCCGCACGGCATACGTGAACATTTTTCGCGGCTTACACAAAAATATGAGTCTGAGCACGAGGCACAGCACGCGATGATGGATTGTTTAGGTGAGATGATCTGGCAAGCACAGCGTAATAAAACTGCGCCTGATGCGGCGATTTATCTCTCTTGTTTGGAGCAGCGATAATGGGAAATCGCTTGAGCAAAATTGTGACGCGCACTGGTGACGATGGCACAACTGGGCTAGCAGATGGTTCGCGCATCGCCAAAGATAGCGAACGTATTCAAATTCTTGGTACGGTAGATGAGTTGAATAGCCAGCTAGGTTTGCTACTCACGGAGTTTCTTTCAGCAGATATAAGGGAAACGCTATTAAAGATTCAAAATGATTTGTTTGATCTCGGTGGCACACTGGCGTACCCGCCCGTTTTGTTTACAGAGGAAAAATTAGCTAGATTAGATGCTGCGATTGCACAGTACAACGCCAATTTGCCACCGTTAAAAGAATTTATCTTGCCCGGTGGCACACGTGCTGCGGCGCTATGTCATGTGGCACGCACCATAGCACGTCGTGCTGAACGCGAATTTGTATTGCTGATGCATGTGGAGGTAGCTCCGCAAAATGGCTTGCCTTACTTGAATCGCCTTTCTGACCTTTTGTTTGTATTAAGCCGTGTCATTAATCACACTGCAAACCAAACAGAAACTTACTGGCAGAAGAGCTAAGCCTTTGCATTTCGCGCTGACGGGAGTTTTCTAAGAGGTTATACTTCTTCCGTAGGCGCTAACACCTAATAACAACAGCAACGGAGAATATGATGGGAAATCTAAAGTCACATGTTTTGCAAACTTTTTCTGGCATTAGTAATATCTTGGTTCCAAGCAATGAGCCTTGGCAAGTTGAATTAAATGACCCCGCTATTTCAGCGATGACCGACTTTCGCGTGAGCGCGCTATTTAAAGTTAGCCCTGAAGATACGGTTGATGATGCGCTTATCAAAATGAAGAGCGCTGGCCTGCGCCTTGGTTTTGTCGTGGGACCGGAGTCTGAAAAAATCTTGGGCTCGATCACTTCTTACGACATCATGGGCGAAAAGCCGATGC
>JAUYFR010000006.1 GCA_030690855.1 Gallionellaceae bacterium | reverse complement strand
GAAGCCAGTTAATTGGCAAAACCAGCATCGGCGTACGTTGCAATGATAAAAATAGTTGGTCATTATTTGTGCCAGCCACCATCATTATTACCGTCAACCTATTTGTTTCGAGCAAGCCCTTGCAGCAAGGGCAAACCGTGCGAGCGGGTGATTTTAATAGCCAGCCCGGCGAGCTCAATCAGCAAGGAGTTATTACTGAAGAGAATCAGGCGGTTGGAAAAGTTCTCAAATTTAGCATCGGTGCTGGGCAAATTTTAAAACAAGAAATGTTGCGGCCGCCTTATGCGGTAACACAAGGACAAACGGTACAGATAGTTGTCGAAAAGCCGGGCTTGTCACTACGCAGCGCAGGGCAGGCGCTCAATAACGCGGCAGAAGGTCAGTCAGTACAGGTAAAAATGCCATCCGGGCAGGTGATTACTGGTATCGCAAGACAAGTTGGCACCGTTGAGATTAAATAGTTATTTATAATAGTCAAATAAATCAACATGTTAAGTTGGCGTCAAAAAATATTTGGATTATTTGCAAAAAAGCCCTAAAGTTTTGCACGATGCTGCCGATGAAGTACATGACCGAGACAGTTAAAAGGTGATTGAAATGAAAATTGAAAAAAGTAATAGCTCCCTACCCCCTTCCGCCGCCAGTGAATCGGCTGCACGCATCGCTCAAGCGAAAACGTCGCAATCGCAGCCTGCACCAGAAGGTGTGAATGTAAGCTTGAGCTCCACTAACAGCCAACTTCGCAGCATGGAGGCAAGCATGGCAGATGCGCCAACAATAGATTCCAAACGCGTTGCTGAGCTAAAGCTGGCAATAAGCGAAGGGCGCTTTCAGATTAATTCTGGGGCGATTGCTGATGGATTAATCAATAACGTGGAAGATATGATTAACGCGAGCCAAAGTTGAACAACAACCTAGCTTCTGCTTTACTGATCAAACTTAATGAAGAGCGTGCAGCGTTGCACGCTTTTGTCGTTTTACTCGAGAATGAGCAGCAAACCCTGCTTAATGCCGATGTCGAACCACTCCTTGCGTTCGCGGAAACAAAAACGCAGTCCGCACACAAATTGGCCGAAATGGGCGTGAGCCGACGTCAAGCAATGACACCGAATACCGCCAACCTAGATACCACCGCTTGGATACAACAGTACGCGCCAACTTGTAGTGCAATTTGGGATGAAATCAAAGAACTCGCAACCCGTGCCCACCACTTAAATCATACCAACGGCGAAGTGATACAACTCAAACTACGCAGTAATCAACAAGCGTTAAACGCACTACTTGGTGCAGCTAAAAACACCACTGCACTTTATGGCCGCGACGGCCAGCCTAGCTTACCGATTTCGGGCCGCACGCTGGGTAGCGGCTGATCCTAAAACGCAGTTGAGTTTCATCTAGGTGCGAATGAATTTACACCTACAAAAACCTATAACATCCTGATGCGTTGCGTGAAATTTTCTAACTGAGTTTTTAGGTTGATTGAGCGTTACTTCACTGGCACAACAACTTCTGGCGTAACCCCTAAACGTTTTGCACGACGCGCAAAACGGCGGTCATCAAAACTCATCAACGCGGTGCAATGGCTACTTGCTAAGAGATGCAGCGAGTCGGCGAAATCCAAGCCATCTGCGTGTAACGCAAGCGCATCAGCAATGCGCGCCCATTCTTCTACGCTAACATTGGGCAGACCCAGCAGATGCTCCACAACTCGTACAAAATCTTTAGCTGAAAACCCATAAAAGGCACGCAAAACCCATTCAAATTCAAGAATCACTGTCAGCGGAACAAACACCTGTGCAGATTCAGTTATTAGACGATGCGCAATCGGGCGCTGTTTTGCAGACTCACTATCCGCTGGGTCATCTACATAGAACCGCGCCAAAATATTAGTATCAAGTGCAATCATTTTGCAGCTTCACGCATCGCAAGAGCAACATCAAAATCAGCAAGGCGACGCTTTCTGGGCTGCTTGCACACCAACATTCCAAATCCATCTTCGGCATTAGTTTGAACTACTCGACGCTTCACCTCCGCACGAATAACATGCCCCTCCAAACTAAAATCAAGTTGGCAACCAGGCGCAATGCCTAAGCGGCGGCGTATTTCTACAGGAATAACGACTTGCCCCTTATCTGAAACCGTTACTGTTAGCATCACTATCTCCTCTTACAAAGTAAGAATAGTCTAGCACAACAAAAAACTCGGGTAATAAAAAAGCGCCCGACAGGGCGCTCTAAAATCTAAAAATGCTACTTTTACTTAAGACAGATGCCGTGCCAAAAAGCTAGCACGGCATACGGCTGATTATTTTTTATTTTCAGCAAGCCAGAGCTGATAGACCTGCTCTGTTGTTTTTTGTTGTTTATCAACGTCCCGCCTCATCCAAATGCCAGCAGCTATCATTCCAAATCCAATCCCAAATAGAAGAATACACGGCACGCCCATATAAATGAGAATCATGGTGTACATTTTTTTCTGATTAGCATAGCTCTCCAACATCGCCGCATAAAGATTTGCGGCTTTTTTGGGATCCCCGTCTGCCTGCTGATCAAAAATCATACGAATTCCAGCACTAGTTGCTAAAGCCATTTCAATACCCCTTTTCACTAGTGTCCGGTTAAGAATCGAATAGATTCAATTGGTTGCTGAGATCTGTGTTTTCTGTCTGACCGCCGATACTCTGCAAAGCTTGTTGAATGGGCATTTTCTCGAACAGCGTGACCGACAGAATCTGTAACAAAGTGTAGAGCGAGGCGTCTAAATTGAGACGCTTTTTGATAATGGCGACGAGTACATAAACTGAAACGGCGATCCAGATTTGCGACTTCACTGCATTCTCT
>JAUYFR010000004.1 GCA_030690855.1 Gallionellaceae bacterium | reverse complement strand
CCAGTTCCACGCGGTGAATGCCGCCGTGGAAGAAACGGTACGTGCGAGCGGCATGGCAGATGAAAACGTGCTGCGCCAAGATCAAGGTACTTACTGGGCAGGGCGGATGCACGGAGGCAAGCCGGGCGACCGTCGCGCTGGCGTGGTGTGGCACACCCAAGGTTCGGGCAAGAGTTTTTCCATGCTATTTTATGCCGCACGGGTGGTGAGCCATCCTGCAATGCGGAATCCGACGCTGGTGGTACTGACTGACCGTAACGACCTAGACGACCAGCTTTTCGGGCAGTTTCAGCGTTGCCACGAACTGTTGCGCCAAATGCCGGTGCAGGCCGATAGCCGCGAGAAATTGCGCGAATTATTGCAAGTAGCCAGTGGCGGCGTGGTGTTCACCACGATACAAAAATTCATGCCGGACAAGGGCGAGAAAATGCCGGAGCTTTCGGCACGCCGGAACATTGTGGTCATCGCCGACGAAGCTCACCGCAGCCAATATGATTTGATAGACGGTTTGGCACGCAACCTGCGCGATGCGCTGCCGAATGCATCGTTTATCGGCTTCACTGGAACACCTATCGAGAAGAACGATGCCAACACGCGGGCGATCTTCGGCGATTACATCAGTATTTACGATATTCAACGTGCCGTGGCAGATAAGGCGACGGTGCCGATTTATTACGAGAGCCGCATTTCCAAGCTGGCGCTGAATCAAGCCGCGTTGCCGGAGATCGACGAAGAGTTCGACGAGATCACCGAGGGCGAAGAAGACGCCAAGAAACAGAAGCTGAAAACAAAATGGGCAGCACTGGAAGCATTGGTCGGTGATCCGAAACGCATCGCGCTCGTTGCCGCCGACCTTGTGCAGCATTACGAGCGCCGCCTTGATGCTATGGATGGCAAGGCAATGGTGGTGTGTATGAGCCGCCGGATATGTGTTGATCTCTACAATGCCATCATCAAGCTGCGGCCTGATTGGGCGAGTGCGAAAGACGACGACCTTGAAACCGAAAAGAATCAAAACTGCATCGCAAAAATCGTGATGACCGGCAGTGCCGATGACGGCCCAGACTGGCAGCCGCACATTCGCAACAAGTCGCGTCGCCGCGATTTAGCTACCCGCTTCAAGGATAGCAAAGACCCGTTCCGCATTGTGATCGTGCGCGATATGTGGCTGACTGGGTTTGATGCGCCGTGCCTACACACCATGTATGCCGACAAGCCGATGCGTAGCCACGGCTTGATGCAGGCTATCGCGCGAGTGAATCGTGTGTTCCGCGATAAACCCGGCGGCTTGGTGGTGGATTATCTTGGCCTTGCTGATCAATTGAAACACGCACTTGCCCTTTACACCGAGAGCGGTGGACAGGGCAGTCCAAGCATCGACACCGCGCAAGCTATCGCGATGATGCAAGAAAAACATGAAGTCGCTTGCGCCATTTTGCACGGCTTCAACTGGGATAAGTGGATGACAGGGACTCCTGCCGAGCGTCTTGGCTTAATACCTGCGGGGCAAGAGCATGTGTTGCAACAGGAAGACGGCAAGCAGCGCTTCGTGCAGGTGGTGACTGATCTCTCGCGTGTGTTTGCGCTATGCGCGGCAACGGATGAAGCCATCGAGTTGCGTGATGATATTGCTTACTTCCAAGCGATCAAGGCGCAACTCGCAAAGACCTCTGGCACGCAACACCCACCGGAAGAATTCGACGCCGCAATACGCCAGCTTGTGTCCAAGGCGATCATGGCCGATGAGGGCATTATTGATGTCTTCACCGCCGCAGGTTTGAAGAAGCCAGACATCAGCATCCTTTCTGACCAATTCCTTGCGGAAGTGCGCGGGTTGAAACACAAGAATGTTGCCGCCGAGTTGTTGGCGAAATTGCTCAAGGGCGAAATCAAAACACGTTCGGTACGCAACCTTGTGCAGAGCCGCGCATTTTCCGAAATGCTAACAAACACGCTCAACGCTTATCACAATCGTGCTATCGCTACTCATGAGGTCATCGAAGAGTTGATTAAGTTGGCCAAGGAAATGGATGCGGCAACCAAGCGCGGCGAAGACCTCGGTTTGAATGAGGATGAGATTGCTTTCTACGATGCGCTTGCTGCAAATGAAAGTGCAGTCAAGGCAATGGGCAATGATGAGCTGAAAGTCATTGCTGCCGAACTTGTTACACAGGTTCGTAAAAACGTAACCATTGATTGGGCTGTGCGCGAAAGTGCGCGAGCCAGAATAAAAGTGATGGTGAAGCGCATCCTCAAGAAACACGGTTTCCCGCCAGACTTGCAGGACGAAGCAACTAAGACCGTGTTGGCGCAGGCAGAGTTGTTGTCGGCTTTGTGGGCGGTGTGAATCAAAAACTAACCATCTCTTACAAGGGTAGTGGAAACTTAGAAGTACTCGATGATTAAGAAACTCTAATTTATAAAAATTGAAATGAAAGCAATTAAAATTAAGTATTTCTCACGTTTTTTGGCCGGCTAAAAAATATTGAAAACTCAATATAATCAAGGAGTTGTAATTTTATTGGGCGATGCGAATGAATGCGCCGCAGCGCAGCAAAGCGCGTTTAATTACGCCACGCAGTTGGGCCTCGCAGAATCGTTAGACATCGTGCAAACAGAAACAGGCATTCGCATCACCTTGCGCGAAGCTGTCGCGAAAACGTGGATGCCTGAAGCGGACACCTTGCAACTCTGCGAAAAATTAAACCTAAAGCCATTTTCGAGTAGCGACGATTTAGAAAAAGAAATCGTGGTGGCGATGTGCGGCAGTCCGTATCTATTTGAATATCCGAGCTACCAAGAATTTTTAGCCTCGGTGCATATCCGTCGCAACATTGTGCAAGCCGCACGCCGCACCGCGCTGTCATTTCACACCAGCAAAATCGAGCGCCCCGAAGAGTTTTGGACCTATTCGGAAGATTACGGCTTTATTTTACAGCCGGGTAAATCGCTGATTGATGCTTTGCGCATGGCGACGCAGCCGGCAGTGTCTGGCCAGCAATATTCGTTCTCCTGTTATCGCGCCAGCGAATACGTCATCGTACTGGGCATCGCGCAGGAATTGGCGAATTGCAACCCTGCCTTATTGGCACAGCTCGAAACGCATTGGCAGTCGCGTGCCATTATGTCGCGCAAATTCCACGATACCTTTTTATACGAATACGGCTCGATGGAAGCGCCGCTACCGCCTAAGTTTTATGTGCCGGGTGATCGCTTGTGGTTTCGCAACCCTGATGAATACTCGTCGGACGTTGAAGGTTATGAAGGCTCGTGGGTGATTTATCTCGGCAGTGGTTTGTTCACCAATTTTTGGGTGTGCGACAAGCCCTACAGCATGGCGGAAAAGTGTGTAGAGATTTACCACTGGCGGCACGGGGTAGAAAAAGATGAAGCGGGTAATTTGCGCATGAACGAAGCGATTGTTGAGGCGCGCGTCAAAGAAACCATGAGCGACGCTGTTGAAGTTGAACGAATTTTAAAGTTAATGATGCGCTTGCGTGACCCGAGTGGTGTGTATGATGAGGGCGGTTGCATCGATACCTCGCGCGAGTATCCGCGTTGGGTTTGTGTTGGCACGGCGGATATGACGTTGCCAGCGATCGATTAGTCTCAGCCCAATAAGACAAATTTTTAACAAGCGGAAGACTTGTATCCCTAAAATGAAACTGATTTTCACAATCCGCACGCAGTTATTGGCCTTGGTGATGGCCATTGCTTTGCCTATGGTTGGGGTTCTTTTGTTTACGATTTACGGCAATGCGCAACAGCGGGTCAACGAGGCAAAGTCCACCGCGCACATGCTTGCCACAGCCGCAACTTCCGATGTCGAGCGCTTGCTATCCAGCAACCGAGACTTCTTAATCCAGATGGCTAAACGCCCAATCATCCGCAGGATGGATGCCAAGCACTGCGACCAAGTGTTATGGGATTTCCGCGAGCTATTCCCGAAGTCTGCGAACATGACGGTGATCGACATCAACGGTCTTGCAATTTGCTCCGCCGTACCCCAGCCCGGCGGCAAGCCGGTATCGGTTGCCAAAGCGCCGTGGTTCAAAAAGTCACTGGAAACGGATGGCCTTGTGGTGAGCGATCCTTTCTTTGGTCCGATTACGGGTAGATGGGTGACGGTGTTGACCTATCCAATTCACGACAACCAAGGTAAAAAAGTCGGCTTCCTCGGTTTGCCGCTAGATCTTGCCCTGTATGAACCCACTCTCTCCACTGCGCAGCTCATTCCGGGTACGGCTATCGGGATACTCAGCGCAGATGGCACGGTGGTTTGGCGCAACCTCGACACCGAAAAATGGGTCGGAAAAAATCTGCGCGATGAAAAATCCGTTCAATATCTTCTGCACGACGATCAGGTTAGCAAACATGTTTTAGATGGCATGGACGAGGAAATTATCGGGATCGATTCCGTCCTCAGGTTCTATCACGTCCATGTGGTAAAGGACGTGAAGTGGCGGGTGTATGTTGGGGTTCCTGCTGCTTATATCACCGCCAAAATGCAGGCCGATTTGCTCAAAAATGTGCTGCTGAGCATCGTCGGTTTGTTATTTATTCTTGCGTTGGCGTGGTGGCTCGCACGGCAGATTTCGCGCCCGATCGGCGCACTTGCCTCAGCCTCGCGCGCGATCAGGCAGGGGCGCGAAGAGGCCAGAGCTGAGCTGGATGGCCCACCCGAGATCAGAGAAGTGGCGCAAGAGTTCAACGAGATGCTCGATGTGCGCTTGCGCGCTACGGCCGCATTGCGCGCAAGCGAGGCAAAACTTTCAGACGCACTGGTGATGGCTCGTTTGGGTCACTGGGAATATGAAGTGGCCAGCGATGAATTCATTTTTAATGATCAATATTATTCCTTGCATCACACCACGGCTGAGCAGGTAGGCGGATACCGTATGAGTGCGGCAGATTTTGCGCAGCGGATGGTCTATGCAGAGGATGTGCAACTGGTGGGTATCACCATCCAGAAGGCACTGAGCGCTATCGATCCTAATTTTTTCGAGCAAACAGAAGCGAGGATTATCTGTGCGGATGGCGAGATTCGCTGGGTACAGATGCGCCTTAAGCTAGAGAAAAATGAGCAGGGAATGACCACCCGTTTGATCGGCGCCAGTCAAGATATTACCGAACGCAAGCATGCCGAACAAACTCAAGCGAGGCTGAACCGAGCGCTCAGATTGTTGAGCGATTGCAACATGACGCTGGTGCATGCGGAGGATGAGCACAAGCTGTTAACGAGATCTGCCGACTGGTGGTTGAGAAGGGCGGCTATCGTATGGCGTGGGTGGGCTTTGCCGAGAGTGATGCGAAGAAATCTGTGCGCGTTGTTGCACAGTTTGGTGATGATCACGACTATTTGGCTGAAGCCAGGGTCTTCTGGTCTGATACTGAGCTGGGGCGAGGGCCGACGGGGACTGCAATCAGAACCGGACTGACCGACATCAATCAGGATTATTTGACCAACCCGCGTATGGCGCTGTGGCGTGAAGCCGCGCTGACAAGCGGTTACCGCTCCAGCATTGCGTTACCGCTACAGATCAAAAAACAGGTGTTAGGCGCGCTCACCATTTATGCCAGTGACACCAATGTGTTCGGTGTAGAAGAGGTGAAATTGCTGGAAGAGCTAGCTAGTGATCTGGCTTATGGCATTCAGACTTTGCGTACTCGCACTGAGCATGAGGCCGCAGAAAAAAAGCTGGAGTTTTTGGCGCACCACGATGTCCTAACTGGTTTGCCCAATCGCCTCTTATTGCGTGACCGTTTTGAACAGGCGATAGCACAGGCAGATCGTGAGCAGTCTGGTGTGGCGGTGATGTTCCTCGATCTGGATAACTTCAAACAGATCAACGATAGCCTCGGTCATAACTACGGCGATAAGTTGCTGGTTCAAGTAGTCAGTCGTGTGCGCGGCTGTCTGCGTGATACGGACACCATCAGTCGTCAGGGCGGTGATGAGTTTGTTGTGCTGTTGCCGCATTTGCGTGATCTACACGTTATCGGCGGCATCGCAGAAAATATTATCGAGGCATTCGCCCGACCTTTTGAAATCGACAATTTTTCCATCAATACGACCTTTAGCATTGGCGTAAGTTTGTATCCTGATGACAGCAACGATTTCGATACCTTGCTGAAGAGCGCGGACACTGCCCTTTATCAGGCCAAAGATAGCGGCCGCGACACCTATCGTTTTTTCTCAGAAAAAATGAGTATCGATGCGCAGGAGCAGTTGCATCTACAGGGGCAATTGCGCAACGCAGTCAGTCAGCAACAGTTTCTGCTGCACTATCAGCCACAGATTGATATCGGCAGCGGCCGTATGGTGGGCGCAGAGGCGCTGGTGCGCTGGCAACATCCCGAGTTGGGGCTGATCCCGCCCGGTAAATTTATTCCATTAGCGGAACGTAGCGGTCTCGTCATTCCGATGGGCGAGTGGGTGTTGCATGAGGCATGTCGCCAAGCACAGCTCTGGCGTGAAAGTGGTCAGCCGCTGTTGATGGCGGTCAATATTTCTGCCTTGCAATTCAAGCGAGGTAACTTGCTGGAAACGGTGGCCAATGCGTTGAAGCTATCGGGGCTGCCTGCTGAATATTTGGAATTGGAGCTGACCGAGTCTATTCTGCTACAGGATGTTGATGCCGCAATCAGCACTTTGCATAGCATGAAAGAAATGGGCGTGAAGCTTTCTATCGATGATTTTGGTACGGGTTATTCGAGCCTCTCTTACCTGAAGCGCTTGGCGGTAGATAAGTTGAAGATCGATCAGTCTTTCGTGCGTGATCTGACTGCCGATGCAGATTCGGCCGCAATCGTGCAGGCGATTATCCAATTAGGGCAAACGCTGAAATTGACGGTCATCGCCGAGGGTGTGGAAACCGATAGTCAGCTTGCCTTTTTGCGCAACTACGGTTGCGACGAAGCGCAGGGGTATTTGTTCAGTCGTCCGATCCCGGCCAACGAATTCGTCAGCTTGCTTGAGCCCAAATAGTTCATTACGCGTAGGTCGGGATTCATCCCGACATTTTTGCTAACTTCGTCGGGATAAATCCCGACCTACAACACATGAAACTCCGACTTGCTGCCGCCTTACTTGCAACCGCCGCCTCCTGTGCTGCCCAAGCGACTAATTGGTTGCAACTACAGGGAAACGAAGCCGCTAACGCGCCAGCGTTCAGAGTCTTCGGTTTTGTCCAACCTTCCTATACTTATATTGACGCGCAGCGAATGAGCGGTTTACAGGGCGCGACAATCGCCAACAACGGCCAGTATTCGACGCTCAATCTTAATTGGCCAGAGCTACAGCAGCCGCACCAGTTTCAGGTGATACGTGCCGGGCTGGGTGCGCGTGGCAAGTTGAATGACAAGATCAATTATTTTGCTGCACTCGACGCTGGGCAAAACGGTGTCAATTACTTTCAAGACGTTTCGCTCACCGATGTCTCGCTGACCTTCAACTACCTTCCCGGTGCGCGCGTACGTGCCGGACTGTTTAAGCTACCAACGAGTGAAGAAGCGCTACTG
>JAUYFR010000002.1 GCA_030690855.1 Gallionellaceae bacterium | reverse complement strand
ATGGTCATCGTCGGTGGCTATGAAACTTTCGTGTCTCGGTTATATCTGGAAGGTAACCCTGATCAGCCTGAGTGGCTGGAGCATGTAAATGCCGGCACGATGAAAGTCAAGTTGGCAATGGCGCTGATTGGTATTTCGTCAATTCACTTGCTGAAGACATTTATTGAAGCACCGAATATGACTGATAAAACCATGTTGTGGCAGGTTGTTATTCATATGACTTTTGTTTTCTCTGCCGTCGCGATGGCTTACACCAACAGGTTAATGGAGCCCAAAGCGCATTAGTCATTTTAGTAGCAGTCTTGGCTGGGCGGCCCATTCATTACCATGTTTGTGGCCACCAGCAGTTTGTAATTTAGTCGCGACTGGCCGGTTTGGAGCAGATCAATCTGAACTTCCAATGACAGGTCATGGCACTTAGGGTGAGTAGGACTTCGCGAATTGCCTGCCAGAAAGCAGTCGTTCACCTCTAAAAAGCCCAACCGCTCGACTAAGAACGGTGGTCATTTAATAAATAATCTTTTGCAGAATACAAATCTTAGCCAAATTAATGCGGTGCCGAATACGGGTTGTCTGTGACGACGTTAATCCCCAAATCAATCAGCTCTCTTTCAAGCCGCCCTCTTTCCTGCTCGATCTGATCTTGTAGGTCGGGGTTAGCTATATAGATGCCATGAGCAACAGCCAGTCGAATTACCTGCAACTTAAACTCGTCGTTTCCAATTACGGATAAATCCTTGCCCCACTTGGCAGCCCCCAGTTCTAAAACGGCCAATACAGATTCATCACTAATATCACGAACGACAATCCGGCTTCCCTTATCAACAAAAGAAACAACGTCCGATCCCTCATGCCTGTATTCAACTTCTGCTCCAACTCGGTAGGCAATAAAATTTCCGATATCAATGCAGGGCAATGAGCTAGTTGACCCTGAAATCATTAATTCTGACTTTCGGAAATCGATCAAAGGTAGCGTGGTGTTCAAATGCTGGGTAAGTTTTTGGCGATCTATTTTTTGCTGCGCCCTAATTTCAACCAACTTAATGCTCTGAGCCTCCGCAATCATTTTGAGCTTTGCTTCTCGGCCTTCAACCGATAACGCCTGATCACTTAGCACCCCCTGCTTAAAGTTTTTAGCGCCGCGCGCAATACGATGACGCTCTTCTTTCTGCTCGACTAATAACTGACTACGTTCGTCTTTACGCTCCGCCTTCCTCTCATGCCGCTGTTGGCGTTCAACAACCTCCTGCGAAATTTTTGGTGCGAGAATATAGGGTGAAACTTCAAATTCACCCCATATCTTAGTGAGCTTAATCATAGTGGCATTGCGATCAACATTCGATGCTTTGTCTCCGTTGATCAGCGCCCCACTCCCCTTCTTCTCATACAGGATTCCAGCCTTGTAGGTTCGCTCGTGAAACTCGGCCCATGACTTTGAAGTATTAATAATGTCTGCCAATCGTTCCGGCTTAGGTACTGCAACACTCTTTATTCGTTCGACCTGCTTCGTTTGCTCATTCACCCTATATCGGTTTTTGATCATGGGCTTCATGCCGAGCTCATGGTTAATCAGCGCGCCAATTTGTTCTGCCTGTAGCACTGGAAACTTAATATCTAGTGCGTTAAATGAAATCGGATTGATCCGGCTCACCATAAAATGAATATGAGTGTTATCGGTATCTCGGTGAGCACCCCAAGTGTATTGGTGAAATCTAACGTCCAAATGCTCGACTGCGATCTGGATACAACGGCGAATTTCTTGCTCGCCAACCTTATCGTGTGACTCGAAGCTAAAAATGAAATGCTCGAAAGGATCATCACTGACCCGGCTATCCCGTGCTTGGGCAATATCAGCGCTCTGGCGCATTTCTTCAGCGATACCGATTGGTGTGTCACTCATGACAGCATTACTGCCTCGATACAAAACGCGCTCGCCACCGGTCTTGGCAATTTTGTCAGGATCAGGATTGCCGATTGGGTCATGAATGTACAAGACCAGCTTTTTACAGCGATTACGATCACTTGCCTTGGTACTCAAACGAACGCCGATCACACTCATTTTGTATCGCCCAGTTTACTTACCACATCACCAATGGTGATCAACAATTGAGCCGTGATGGCGTCATGCCCCAATCCTTGGTTGTGCAAATTTTTGAGTAAACCACCCAAACTGTTTAGCTGACTCATGAGCGCAGTTTGATAGGAACTTGCTCCCCCGGAGGTGGCAAGGGAAACATGAGCACGGACCGGACGGCCCAATGTTCTGCGACGAACATATTCACCGCAAGGCACCCCCGCCACCGCAGCCTCTCGATCAATCTCCGCCCGCTCCTCAGGTGTGAAACGAATCGACAGTGGCTTAGTTAAAGTAGCTGCACGTCTTGGGTATGGCATAACATCTCCTTGAAATCGGGTTGGCCGTTGCCCTTAAAAATGTAAGAAGCAAAGCGCCGAACATTTGTTGTTGCCCCGCAGGGCAGGTGGAAATGTGCGAAGCGTATTACATTTCCCAGCCTGTATCTTCCTATGCGGTATATTTTGGATACGTCTGATCGTACAGGTGATCTGAATGATGTCAAGGATTTCTTGGGGGAAAGTTACCTCTAGGAATTGCGTTTTTACAAATCAGGGTGATTCCAACTAGCAAAACAGTCCCTCCAAAATCGTTTTAAACCGATTCTTTGGTGCTGTAGCTCATGCAGAAAAAAGATCGTGCGTTTAAACGGCGATTACAGGGCTCTTATTTCTGGCTGCAAATATATTTCGTGCCTCGTCACAAATAATCTGCACTTCTTTTAGAATGAACAAGTGGCTACCAAGTCACCATTTATAGGAAGTTCTGGGTACAAAAAGATGCATGAAGGTACAGAAAAACTCACTACCAAGCTCCGTCAAGTCGCACGCCAACTGTGGCGCGAATATCCTCATCTGTCATTTGAGGATATGAGCAAGCAGCCAGATATTCAGAGCCTAGTTCCTCCAGACGAAAAAATTATTCTTGATCAACTTGTAGATTGGGTCAAACCCGAACTCACTCCAATAGAGGAGTTGCCAAGCCTTAAAGCTCAAAAGATTTGGACATTAGGCGATGCAGCCGCTCTGTGGTTGGATATCAATCCGTTCATTTTTTATCAGGCCTTTCATCTACGCAATCCCTCTTTTTATAACATGCCAATATTCCCAGGCTTACGAGAGCGCTGGATGCAATTGCGTGACAGCGCTATTCAGATGGCATTGCTGGGTGAGTTAAAAACCATTGTCGACAAAGAGCAGCATTGGATAAAACCTCGCGACTTCTATGAATGGGCAATGAAAAATACTGAAGGCCCGAGCTATCGTGCCGAATGTTTTTTTGCGGAACTCAAAACGCTATGGGATGAGGAGGATAAAAAACTCAAACTACCCGAGAAAGTCAAAGCACCAAGCAAAGTGGACACAAAGCTAGCCGAGATTAAACGCATTATCGAATTAATTAAAATTGCCGATACCGAATTTGATCCATTAGATATGCCAGGAAAAAGAATCGACTTCAAAAACTTTTGCCTTCAGATAAATAAGAAACTTTTCTCTGTCTCAGATGAAACATTCAATGACTACCTTGTGGGTCTATGCAAATTCAATTCTGGTGCACGCGAAACAGATTACTACAAAAAAATCGCCGTCAAACTCGGGTGACATGCGTTTCACCCTAATTCACCCTATATTAGCATCCACCCCAATTCCCTTATAGATTCAGGCTTCGCAAGCTCCTCTGAATTATAAATCCCCCTAGTTCACCCCAATCCCGTTTATTGCCAATCGCCTTTAAGCTAGCCGAAATAATTTCACAGCGGGGTCGTCATGGAGCGGGACAAACTACTTTGTATCAATGGGCATATTGCCATCGGCAGTTATGTACCAATAGGGAGTGATAGCGATGGAGACTCTTAATCTTGAGCAAGCCGCCCAATTCCTTAAGTTGCATCCTGAAGAGCTTCGCCGTCGAGCAAAGGCCGGCCTTGTACCTGCAGCAAAAATTGGCAAGTGCTGGGTATTTATCGAGCTCGACCTTGCCGATTATGTGCGTTCGTTCTATTCTTCGCCTCGGCAAGCGTTGCGAGTGACCTCTGGAAAGGAGATCAAAATATGTCACTCAAAAAACGCGGTAACACGTGGTACATCGACTTTGTTACGTCCTCCGGTGAGCGCATTAGACGTTCTGCTGGGACTGCCGATAAAGCCCAAGCAAAGGAATTGCATGACAAGTTGAAAGCCGAATCATGGCGAGTAGATAAGTTAGGCGATAAACCTGATTACACTTGGGATGATGCTGCTCATAAGTTTCTTCTCGAAACGCAACACAAAGCAACGCACAAGGACGATATAAACCGACTGCGCTGGGTACAGCAGTTTCTACGGGGGAAATTCCTGTCAGAGATTGATCGAGAGCTTATTGGAAGCATCGGGGAGATCAAGGCAAAAGAAGCCAGCCCTTCGACAGCAAACCGTACTTTGGCAGTTATTCGTTCAATTCTGCGCAAGGCGATGCTGGACTGGGAATGGATTGATAAGGTGCCAAGAATCCGGCTTTATAAAGAAGCAAAACGCCGCGTCCGGTGGATAACGCCGGAACAGGTTAAAACGCTTCTCGCGGAGCTAGCTCCTCATCAGAGGGATATGGTGTTGTTTGCGCTGTCTACTGGTTTACGCCAAGGCAATGTGCTTCAGCTTGAATGGTCACAAGTAGATTTGGCTCGCCAAGTTTGCTGGATACATCCAGATCAAGCGAAGGCACGCAAGGCAATTCATGTTCCTCTAAATTCGGTAGCGATGGATGTGCTTATGCGTCAGGTTGGCAAGCATCCTCAGCGAGTTTTTTCACTTCGTGGCGAACCCATTGCATGGGCAAATACGAAAAGCTGGAGGAATGCTCTTAAGCGTGCGGAGATTGAGAATTTTAGATGGCATGATCTCCGTCATACTTGGGCAAGCTGGCTAGCGCAACAAGGAACGCCATTGAATGTGTTACAGGAGCTTGGTGGTTGGGAGAGTGAAGCAATGGTCAGAAGATATGCTCATCTTGCACCGGCCCAGCTCATGGAGCATTCAGAGAAGTTTGCAACAATGCTTAATGGCACAAATATGGCACACCTTAAATAAAAAGAGGCTAGCCATTACAGCTAACCCCTTGTATTTGTGGTAGGACGAGCGAGATTCGAACTCGCGACCAACGGATTAAAAGTCCGCTGCTCTACCGGCTGAGCTATCGTCCCACAACCCCAAAAGGGAAGCGCGCATTATACGGATAATGGCATTAGTGTCAACGCAATCACTCACGAATTTCGATAATGCGTTACATCTGAAACTCCTGCCTCTGCAAAACCTGCGCTCCGCAAACGACAGGAATCGCACACGCCGCAAGCGCGGCCCTGTTCGTCGGCTTGGTAGCATGAAACAGTCAGGCTGTAGTCAACGCCTAGTGTTAGCCCTAGGCGAATGATCTCTGCCTTGCTTAAATGCAAAAGCGGGGCATGTACAGTAAGTGGTTTACCCTCTACCGCTAACTTTGTTGCAAGATTGGCCATGCGTTCAAAAGCAGCAACATATTCTGGCCGACAATCTGGGTAGCCGGAATAATCAACCGCATTGACCCCAAAGAAAATATCTTGCGATTTCAATACTTCGGCCCAAGCAAGAGCTAAAGAAAGCATGATGGTGTTACGCGCAGGAACATAGGTCGATGGAATGCCACTGCTCACTTTTTCAGGAACGGCAATTTTTGAATCTGTTAATGAGGATCCCCCAAATGCTGTCAGGTCAATATTTATCACACGATGCTCATGGGATCCTAAGGCGGTAGCTACGCGCAACGAGGCCGCCAACTCAGCGTGATGTCGCTGCCCGTAATTAACACTCAGCGTATAGCAAGTAAAGTCTTGCTGTTTTGCCATTGCCAAGACCGTCGCAGAATCTAGTCCGCCAGAAAGTAAGATGACTGCGTTTTTCATTTCCCCTGTTGATTTTCCCAAAGTAGTTTATGCAACTGCACTTGCAGACGCACTTGTAAGCCGTCACGCAAAATCCAGTCCGCGAGTTCACGTGCTTCTAACTGCCCCTGTGAAGGTGAAAATAAAACATCGCATTTTTTTGCTAGGTGATGTGTTTGCAGTATCGTTTTTGCCCATTCGTAATCAGCCAC
Organism: Gallionellaceae bacterium; assembly: GCA_030690855.1. Taxonomy (GTDB): domain Bacteria; phylum Pseudomonadota; class Gammaproteobacteria; order Burkholderiales; family Gallionellaceae; genus PALSA-1006. The sequence continues at coordinate 950 of JAUYFR010000002.1, read as the reverse complement.
TCCACACAGCACGAATTTAACTTCATCGCGTGAATTGAGGGATGCAAAATTACGCCAAAGATTTTTTTCTACCTCGCCTGAAGCCGGTGTTTTCACATCTAACACTTTAGCAACCCGTTGATCTACGGTGGCAATGTCTAGCGCGCCACTGGTTTCTAGCGATACGTCATACCCCTTGTCGCATAATAACTGCATTAATTTAATACAGCCTTTTTGTGCTAGTGGCTCACCGCCGGTGACGCAGATATTGCGTGTTGGGTATTTCGTGACCTCGTGAAGTATGTCATCAAGCGCCATGTTGTTGCCGCCTGTAAACGCGTAAGTCGTATCGCAATAATGGCAGCGCAAAGGGCAACCAGTTAGGCGAATAAAGACTGTAGGAATACCTACGCGAGAGGTTTCCCCCTGCAAAGAATAAAAGATTTCGGTGATACGCAGAGAGTCTCTTGCGCTAAGAGAAGACTTGGGCATTAGAAAATTACTTGAGAGCGGATAAGCGCTTTTTGGCTTTTGCAGAAGCTTCAGTGTTGGGATACTTCAACATCACATGCCTGAGCGTTTGTTTTGCCGCTTCTGTATCTCGCAATAATTCTTGGCAGTCTGTAATGCTAAATAGCGCGTCTACCACTTTGGGATGCTCATCAAATTTATTCACTAGCTGTTGGTAGTTTTCTAAGCTTGTCTTGTAGTCTTTCAATACAAAATAAGAATTACCCATCCAGTAACGAATGTTGGCGACGTGGACCGACTGAGGGTGATTGGTAAGAAATTCTTGAAACGAGCTCACCGCATTTTGGTAGCGCTCTATTTTGTAAAAATTATAAGCAACCTCGAGCGCACGATTTTCAATGCTAGGGTCTTCGGCTTTAATCTTTTTACCGCTGGCTTTCTCAGCGGTCACTGCATCGCCTACTTCAAAACGACGTAGGCGACCATCAAGGTCAACATAA
>JAUYFR010000001.1 GCA_030690855.1 Gallionellaceae bacterium | reverse complement strand
GCATCCCCGGCACATTTGAGCGTTTGGACAAACTGGAAAATACCACCAGATTTTTGTAATCCCCTCGCCCAAGTTGCTGCGCGGCTTGCAGGGCGCCCAGCGGTTTAGCTTCGCCGAAATAAATCTCTGAGTAGCACTCGTCCGAGGCGATCACAAAGCCATAACGGTCGCTCATCTCAAACAAGGTCTCCCACTCCGTCAGTGGCATCACGCGGCCATTGGGGTTGCCCGGTGAGCAGACGTAAATGAGTTGCGTGCGCTGCCAAATCTCTTCCGCTAACTGGGAAAAATTCAGCGCGTAGTTGTCTTCCGGCAAGGTGTTGAGGAAGTAGGGCATGGCCCCACCCAAAAATGCAGCACCTTCATAGATTTGATAAAACGGGTTAGGGCAGACCACTACCGGATCTTTTTTACTGCTATCGATTACCGCTTGCGCGAAAGAAAACAGCGCTTCACGGCTACCATTCACGGGGAGAATCTGTGTTTTTGCATCTGGTGCGAGAATGTTGTAACGGCGCGCCAGCCAGTTAGCGATGGCAGTACGCAGCGCGTCGCTACCGATGGTTGTGGGATAATTCGCCAGTCCATCCAAGCCGGCGACCAAGGCATCTTTGATGAACTGAGGCGTCGTATGTTTGGGTTCACCGATGTGCAGGCTGATCGGTTTAAGTGCTGCGTTCGGGGTAACTTCACCGAACAGCTTGGCAAGCTTTTGGAACGGGTAGGGCTGGAGTTGATTCAGATATGGGTTCATAGGGCGCGCAGCCAATAAATATCGGAAATTTATATAACTTATTGATTATATTGAGTTATATTAAAATCATCACGCTTCGATAAAGGCTGCAACACGGTTGTCTTGAGTTTAAATCCAAGCGCATCACGTTCTGCGTATCGTGGGTGATGTGTATTAACAGTGCGGATTATAAAGGTGTAACGAGTGTCAACAAAACAAAATGTATTGCCGATCGCAGGGCTGTTGAGTGGCGCCGCTGTATGGGGTTTGATCTGGTATCCCTATCGACTCATCGAGCAGACTGGCACTTCAGGTGTCTTAGCAACTTTTCTGACTTATACCATTGCTCTCGCTGTTGGATTGAGTGTGTCAGGGCCAGTGTGGCGCGAGTTTCGCCTAGCGGGTTGGAGCGGTGTGGCGCTGATCATCGGCTCAGGTTGGGCCAACTTTGGCTATGTGTTGGCCACCTTAGAGGGCGAGGTCATGCGTGTGCTGCTACTTTTTTACTTGGCCCCGTTGTGGACGGTATTCCTTGCCCATTTTTTATTAGGCGAAAAATTGAATCGCTATGGCTATGGCGTCGTCGCTTTGTCTTTAGGTGGTGCCATCGTGATGTTGTGGCGTCCTGAGCTTGGCGTGCCGATGCCGCAGAATCGCGCAGAGTGGATTGGACTTTCTGCGGGCATAACTTTTGCCTTGACCAATGTGCTAGTGCGCCGCAACGCGCATTTAAGTGTGGGCTTTAAATCTGCCGCGATCTGGTTCGGCACGTTTTGCATTACCGGAATCGCACTCTTGTATCAGGGCGGTGCGGTGCTTCATCTGCCACAGATTGCTGCGGGCACTTGGACGATGATCGTGTTGGTGGGTTTGGTGCTATGTGCCACCAGCTTTGCGGTGCAATACGGTTTAACCCACACTCCCGCAAATCAAGCCATTGTGATTTTTTTGTTTGAGTTGGTGTTCGCTGGTATCGCCTCGTACCTGCTGGTGGGAGAGGAGATGAATATGCAAGAGATCATCGGTGCCTTGCTCATCGTCTCGGCAAGTTTGCTGTCGGGGCGAATGCATGCGGCCCACTAAGCTGAAGCCCTAAAGGTGTTTTCTGTAGGGGTTTTCTCGAAGAGATTCTTGCACCCTTCAAACTTCAAAGTAGAGCTGAATAGTTGTAACTCATTGATTTGGCGGAGAAGGAGGGATTCGAACCCTCGGTGGGATGTTATCCCACACACGCTTTCCAGGCGTGCGACTTAAACCGCTCATCCACCTCTCCGAAAGGGCGCGCAGAATAAACTAGAACAACCATTACTGCAAGGAAAAGGCGGCTTTAAAATTGGTCGCGCCATGCGCGTAGGGCCGCGAAGACTTGGCTTTCATCGGAAAGGGGAGTGGCTAGATTTAGATGCTGAGAAACATTTGCGATGACCTCTCTTTGCATGCAGCGCATAAATGGATTGGTGGCTTTTTCGAGAGCGATGGTCGATGGTAGGGTGGGTCGGTCTTTAGCTCTTAATGCGGCAGCATCGCGTTGGCGTTGTTGTAGCGCTTCATTGTTGGGCTCGCACAGTAGTGCAAAGCGAATATTTGATTCAGTGTATTCGTGAGCACAATAAACATTAGTATTTTCAGGTAGTGAGCCTAAGCGTTGTAGCGAATGATGAAACTCTTCTGGGGTGCCAATAAACATTTTGCCGCAGCCGCAGCCAAACAGTACGTCACCGCAAAATACGCCGCCGTTACCGATATAGGCCAGGTGATCTGGCAGGTGTCCAGGAATGCTGATAACGTCGTAATGAATTGCGAGCTCTTTGATTTCAATTACATCACCTTCTGTCACGATATCGGTGATGCCAGGGATCATGTCAGTGCGTGGACCATAGACTCGGGTGATATATACTTCGGCTAGTTTTTTGATGCCAGCAATGTGATCATTATGGCGATGCGTAATTAAAATGGCACATAATTTTAATTGATGTGTTTTCAGGTAGTCGAGTACAGGCGCAGCATCACCTGGATCAACGACAA
>JAUYFR010000355.1 GCA_030690855.1 Gallionellaceae bacterium | reverse complement strand
TTACAAACGCCAAAATATCGCCATTCGTGGGGTCGATCGCAATTAAAGCACCACGGTACTTGCCAAATGCTTGTTCGGCAATTTCCTGTAGCTTAGCGTCCAAGGTCAGCACAAGGGTGTTGCCTGATTGTGGCGGAATGCGTGACAAGGCACGCACTGCACGGCCACTAGCATCAACTTCTACTTGATCAAAACCAGTTGTACCGTGCAATTCTTTTTCATAACGTTGCTCAAGACCCGTCTTGCCAATATAGTCTGAGCCCAAATAGTTCGAGGCCATTTCATCCTCTTCTAATTGCTCGACCTCTTTCTCATTAATACGGCCTATATAGCCGATCAAATGCGAAGTGCCTTCAGCAAATGGATATTCGCGGAATAAGCGGGCCTTAATTTCAACTCCAGGGAAGCGATAGCGTTGTGTGGCAAAACGCGCCACCTCTTCATCGGTCAAACGATTACGAATCGGCAAGCTGTCATAATTTCGGCTCTCTGCCATCAGCTTTTTGAAACGTTTACGGTCTTTCGGTTGGATATCAACGATGGTCGCCAACTCGTTAATAGTGGCTTCCAAGTTTGCCACTTTGCGGGAAGAAATTTCCAAGGTATAGCCAGAATAATTACGTGCCAACACCACGCCATTACGATCGAGGATCAAGCCACGATTCGGCACCACTGGCACAACAGCAATACGATTACTTTCAGCCATTGTTTGAAAATAATCATGTTTGATTAATTGCAGGTAAACCAAGCGCGACAATAAAATAAACAACAGGGTTAGCACAAAGCCCAAGCTGAGCATCAAACGTAGGCGGAAATAATAAATTTCGCGCTGATGGTTTTTCAGCTCGACGTGGCGCTTCATAGCTCGTTAGGGTCTGACCGTGGACGGCGCAAATTTTGTAGCAAGATGGTCATCGGAATCCACAATGCCGCCGACACCACACAACCAATAAAGTATTCCCACACCACGAAATGACTTACTTGCCAGTGCACGATGGCATAAACGATATAGCTGATGAGCAACAAAGGAAAAATCTGCATTGTCTGCTGGCGTAAATCAAACATTTGAATACGTCGATGCAATACCGTTCCGCCGAACGCCAATACCGCGTAAGCCAGCGCGTGTTGGCCGAATAAGCTCGCATCCGCCACATCGGCAAAGATACCCACCATCCATGCGATACCAATTCCAACACGATAAGGTTTGTGGGTACACCAATAGAGCAAGACGAGGGCCACGAAATCCGGCTTTAAAATGAGTCCCCAGCCGCTCCAGGGCAACCAGTTAAACATCACCGCCGCCGCCAAGCTGAATGCGATGAACAACCCGCTCGCTGGCAACAAGAACTCTTGGTCTTTTACAAGTGCGTCGCTCATGGGATTTTTCGCTTACCTTTGACTTTATCTTCCACCACTTCTGGCTCTGGGCGCGGCGGCAATTGAGGCGCACCCGCCACGATAAGTAAATAGCGGTGCCTGTCTACACCGGCCATCGGCGCACAGACAATTTTGGCAAAAGGATACGCTGGATTGCGTTCAATACTAACCACCTTTGCCACTGGCAATCCTTGCGGATAAGTGCCATCAATTCCAGAGGTTACTAGCACATCCCCGTTTTGGATGTCTGAGCTCACTGGCATATAGCGCAATGCCATCTCACTAATATTACCCGCACCAAACACCACAGCTCGAATACCATTACGCATAATCTCAACCGGCACTGCATGATCTTTATCGGTCACCAACGTCACTTCAGATAACCACGGATACACGCGGGTGATTTGTCCAACAATGCCAATATCATCCATCACAATTTGGCCTAATTGCACATTGGCCTGATTGCCTTTGTTGACGAGGATTTTCCGCTTAAACACATCGCGTTCAACATAGATAATTTCTGCCATTTGCATAGGATAGTTAATCCGCTGCGGCACTTCTAGCAGTCGATGCAATTGCGCGTTTTCGCCCTGCAACACCTCGAGCAATTTCAGTTGCGCCGCATCTTGGCTGTGCTGCAGGCGCATTTGAGCATTTTCTTGCAAAAGATTACTTTGCGTTTTGAAGTAAACAGACAACTGTTGCCACGCTATACCTGGCAAAGAAGTTAAGCGCTGAAGTGGGTAGATGACAATCGAGACAACTTTGCGCGTAGATTCGAGATACTTGAATCGCGCATCAACAAAAAGCAAGGTCAGAGAAAGAACAACAAAAAACACCAAGCGCACAATCGCGCTCGGGCCACGCTTAAAGAAGCGAAAGGAGTGAGAGTTGTCCAAAGTACAGGGGAAAGATCAATCGCTTGCGAAGATGCCGCTGAATTTGTCCATTTTGTCGAGTGCTTTACCAGAGCCGCGCACCACACAAGTCAGCGGATCATCAGCAATCACTACCGGCAAACCGGTTTCTTCCATCAACAAACGATCAATGTCACGCAACAACGCGCCTCCTCCAGTTAGCACCATGCCTTTGTTGGCAATGTCTGCACCCAACTCTGGGGGAGTTTGCTCCAACGCGGTTTTCACCGCGCTTACAATACTGTTCAGTGGATCCGTTAACGCTTCCAAAATTTCGTTGCTAGAAATGGTAAAGCTACGCGGCACACCTTCTGCCAAGTTACGTCCGTTCACTTCCATCTCACGCACTTCACTACCCGGGAAGGCAGAGCCAATTTCTTTTTTGATTTGCTCGGCCGTAGTTTCGCCGATCAACATGCCGTAGTTACGGCGAATATAGTTGATGATGGCTTCATCGAATTTGTCACCCCCAACGCGTACTGAACCCGAGTACACCGCACCGCCCAGCGAGATCACACCTACCTCCGTCGTACCGCCACCAATGTCCACTACCATCGAACCGGTTGCCTCTTCTACTGGCAGATCAGCGCCAATCGCAGCGGCCATCGGCTCTTCAATCAACTCTACGCGACGCGCACCAGCGCCGAAAGCGGATTCACGAATCGCACGACGCTCAACTTGAGTAGAGCCGCACGGCACGCAAATCACAATGCGCGGGCTTGGCGTAAAGATACTAGATTTGTGAACGCGGCGAATAAACTGCTTGAGCATTTGCTCGGTCACGGTAAAGTCAGCGATCACGCCATCCTTCATCGGACGAATCGCCGTGATGTTGCCCGGTGTACGACCCAACATTTGTTTTGCGGCAGTACCGACCTGTTGAATTACTTTTTTGCCGTTAGGGCCACCTTCTTGCCGAATCGCCACCACAGAAGGCTCATTGAGCACAATGCCTTGACCACGCGCCCAGATCAGGGTGTTGGCAGTGCCAAGGTCAATCGCCAAGTCGTTAGAAAAGTAGCCGTTGAAGTAATTGAACATTTTTCTGCCTTAAGTGTAGAAGAGGTGCGTCTATAAAGTCGTTTATGATAACCTATTAAGATCCTTTTGATAAAGCCTTCACACCATGTCTTTGAGCATAGCCGATGTAGAAAAAGTCGCCCGCCTCGCCCGTCTGGCGATGACCGAGCAAGAGATCCAAACCGCCCAGATGCAACTGTCGAACATCTTTGGTTTAATTGCCGAAATGCAGGCGGTGGATACCAGCGGCATTGAACCGATGTCGCACAGCCAAGATTTAAGCCAACGCTTGCGCATCGATACCGTAAGCGAAACCAATCAACGCGAAGCTTTCCAAGCCATTGCCCCACAAACAGAGGCAGGTTTGTACCTTGTGCCGCAGGTGATCGAATGAGTGATTTTTTTAATTCTTCCCTGCGCCAACTTGGGGACGCTTTACGCACCAAGAAAGTCTCTAGCGTCGAACTTACCCAAAATTATCTCTCTAGGATATCTCAATATAATCAATATATTAATGCATTTATCACGCTCAGCCCCGAAGTATCTCTGGCGCAAGCTCGCGCTGCGGATGCGCGCTTAGCCGCTGGTAACGCTGAGGCGCTGACTGGCATCCCCATCGCGCAAAAAGACATTTTCTGCGCTAAAGGTTGGCTTACCACCTGCGGCTCGAAAATGCTGCACAACTTTGTCTCGCCTTACGATGCGCATGTGATTTCGCAATTTAATAATGCTGGCGCGATCAACCTTGGCAAAACCAACATGGACGAATTCGCCATGGGTTCATCGAACGAAACTTCGCATTACGGCCCTGTGAAAAATCCTTGGGATATGGCTCGCGTACCCGGGGGTTCTTCTGGTGGCACTGCCGCAGCCGTTGCTGCGCGGCTGTGCGCGGCGGCGACTGGTACCGACACTGGCGGCTCGATCCGCCAACCGGCGGCGCTTTGCGGAATTTCTGGTTTGAAGCCCACCTACGGCGTGGTATCACGCTACGGCATGATCGCCTTCGCCTCCAGCCTCGACCAAGCGGGACCAATGGGCCGCAGTGCAGAAGATTTAGCACTGTTGCTCAACACCATGGCCGGCTTCGACGAGCGTGATTCCACTTCACTGCAACGCGACAAAGAAGATTACGCGCGAGATTTAAATAAACCGCTGAACGGCTTGCGCATCGGCTTGCCAAAAGAATTTTTCGCGGAGGGTTTAGACAACGACGTGGCGCAAGCAGTAGAAGCAGCCATCGCCGAATACAAAAAACTTGGCGCAACAGTCGTCGATATTTCACTGCCAAATTCCAAACTATCCGTACCCGTTTATTACGTGCTCGCTCCCGCTGAAGCCTCCAGCAATTTGTCGCGCTTCGACGGGGTGCGCTACGGTTATCGCGCACCGGAATACACCGACCTCGCCGACATGTACGAGAAGAGCCGCGCGCAAGGTTTCGGCACCGAAGTAAAGCGTCGCATCATGATTGGCACTTACGTACTGAGCCATGGCTACTACGACGCTTACTATTTGCAAGCACAAAAAATTCGCCGCCTAATCGCGCAAGACTTCACCGAAGCCTACAAGCAATGCGATGTCATTATGGGTCCGACCGCGCCGTCCACCGCTTTCAAGCTCGGTGAAAAAGGCGACGATCCGGTGCAGATGTATCTGTCCGACATCTACACCATCGCAGTGAATTTGGCGGGACTACCCGGCATGTCCATTCCTTGCGGCTTTGGCGCAAACAATATGCCAGTAGGACTGCAAATCATCGGTAACTATTTCGACGAAGCGCGCATGCTAAATATCGCACATCAATATCAACTCGTGACCGATTGGCACAATCGCGCACCGCAAGTTTTGTAGGGGATTATCATGACTTGGGAAACCGTAATCGGACTGGAAGTGCACACTCAGCTTTCCACTAACACTAAAATCTTTTCTGGTGCCTCTACCGCATTTGGTGCTGAACCCAATACCCAAGCTGATGCCGTGAGCATTGCACTGCCCGGCGTGTTGCCCGTGCTCAACAAGGGCGCGGTTGAACGTGCGATTAAATTTGGCTTGGCGACAGGCTCGCACATCGCCCCCCGCTCAGTATTTGCACGAAAAAATTACTTCTACCCCGACCTGCCCAAGGGTTACCAAATCAGTCAGTTTGATCTGCCCGTCGTGGGAAAAGGTGCGCTAACCATTCAAGTTGAGCCCCTTTCCGGCAACGCCAAACCTTACGAAAAAACCGTGCGCATCACCCGCGCTCACTTGGAAGAAGACGCCGGCAAATCAATGCATGGCGATTTTCATGGCATGACCGGCATCGACCTCAATCGCGCTGGCACGCCTTTGTTAGAAATTGTTTCTGAACCGGACATGTGCTCCGCCGCCGAAGCAGTGGCCTATGCCAAAGCTCTGCACTCCTTGGTGCGCTGGATCGGCATTTGCGATGGCAATATGCAGGAAGGCTCTTTCCGTTGCGACGTAAACGTCTCGGTGCGCAAACCCGGCCAGCCACTAGGCACACGCCGCGAGATTAAGAATCTCAACTCGTTTAAGTTCATGCAGCAGGCCATCGACTACGAAGTACGCTGGCAGATCGAGCAAATCGAGGACGGCAAAACCATCCAGCAAGCGA
>JAUYFR010000354.1 GCA_030690855.1 Gallionellaceae bacterium | reverse complement strand
CTGTCTCGGCTGCGCCACACGCCACTTTTTCTACTGTGGCATTGATGCCCACGGCTCTATCTTTAGGTGCAATCACCGCATGCACACCAAAAGCATCTGCACTGCGTAAACAGGCGCCCAAATTGTGAGGGTCTTGTACGCCATCCAAAACGAGTAGCATCGCCGGTTCAGTTAACGTATCTAGTACATCATCCAAGTGTTGCACACGCTGCGCCGCGTCAACACGGGCTGCAACTCCCTGATGGCGTGTATTACCTACCATACCATCAAGTCGCTTTCCATCCACCGGCACAATACGCACGCCATTTGTTTCTGCTAATTTAAGCAGATCACGAGCACGTGGATCACGACGTTGTGAATCCACATAAACCTCGAATACGCTTTCTGCATTTTGCCGAATGCGACCGATCACCGCATGAAAGCCATGAATAATTCTGCTTTCACCCATGTTATCGTCCTGCTTTCTTGGTGACCGATTTTTTTGCACTCGGTTTCGCTACAGGTTTTTTTGCAGCCGTTTTTTTTGTCTCACTCTGTTTCGGTTTTTTTGACGTAGCTGCCGCACCCCAGGCGCCCACGTTCAAAACAGGAGCAGCTTCCTCATTCACGCTTTCCAATGAGAAATCGATTTTTGTATTTTCCATGTCTACTCGCACTACTTTAACTTTGACGCGGTCTCCCAAGCGGTATCGTTTGCCTGTGCGCTCACCTAACATTTGATGCTTGGCGGCTTCAAAATGGAAGTAGTCTGCCCCGAGTTCTGATACATGAATTAAACCTTCCACGTACAAATCATCCAGCGCAACAAATAAACCAAAACCTGTTACCGAAGAAATCGTGCCGTCATACACACTGCCCAAATGATCTCTCATATAAAAGCATTTCAACCACGCCTCCACGTCACGTGTTGCATCATCCGCACGACGCTCAGTTTGAGAGCAATGCACACCGAGCTCATCCCACTTCAGCGCAGGCTTGTACTGTTTGCGCTGTAACACTGCTTTAATTGCACGGTGAACTAACAAATCTGGATAGCGCCTAATAGGTGAAGTGAAATGCGCATAAGCTTCATACCCTAGCCCGAAGTGGCCGACATTTTCAGGGTTGTATTTAGCTTGTCGGAAGGAGCGTAGCATCACAGTTTGCAATAGGCCTGCATCTGGGCGACCTTTGATTTGTTTGAGTAATTTTGAATAATCACCAGCCTGCGGTTCATCACCGCCACCAAGTTGCAAACCAAACTCTTTGAAAAATTCGCGTACAGCTTCTAATTTTTCAGGCGTTGGGCCTTCATGCACACGATACAAAACAGGGTGTTGATTTGAGCTTAAAAAATCCGCTGCACAGACATTTGCCGCCAACATACATTCTTCAATTAATTTATGCGCATCATTTCTCACTACAGGAATAATTTTTTCAATCTTGCCTTGATCGTTAAAAATCATTTGCGTTTCGACGGTTTCGAAATCAATCGCACCACGCTTTGCGCGAGCTGTCAGTAAAGTTTGGAACAAGGTGTAGAGATGATTGATGTGCGGCAAGACCGCAGCATACTGTTTAGCATTCTCTCCTTTCGGGTTCGCCAACATATCCGCCACGATGGTGTAAGTGAGGCGAGCTTTAGACAGCATGACCGATGGAAAGAATCGATAATTAGTGATATTTCCTGCATTGTCGATCTGCATGTCACACACCATACACAGGCGTTCAACATTCGGGTTGAGCGAGCACAAACCATTTGATAGCTCTTCCGGTAACATTGGAATAACACGTCTAGGAAAATACACCGAGTTACCGCGATTGATCGCTTCTTTGTCTAGCGCATCACCAGATTGCACATAGGAACTGACATCGGCAATCGCCACGACCAGACGAAAACCAGAACCGGAAGGCTCGCAATAAACGGCATCATCGAAATCACGCGCAGTTTCACCGTCGATCGTCACCAATGGCAACTGTCTTACATCCTCACGCCCTGCATAATCAGCATCAGGCACAGTAGAGGAAAACTGCTCCGCTTGATGTTTGGCCTCTGGTGGAAACTCATTAGGCAGATCGTGTTTGCGCAATGCAATTTCAATTTCCATACCAGGATCGGCATAGTTGCCAAGGACTTCAATAATCTTTCCAACAGGCTGAGAGTGCTTTGAAGGTTGCGATAAAATTTCTAAAACCACTACCTGCCCGACTTGTGCGTTGATATGTTCACCGGGCGCCACCAATATATCTTGGCTAATGCGGCGATTTTCTGCCACCACGAAGCGAATGCCGTGCTCCTCGTAGACTCGTCCCACTAAACGATTCGTGCCGTGCTCTAAAACCTCAACGATGCTCGCTTCGCGACGTCCACGTCGATCAGTCCCGCCGACACGCGCCATCACCGTGTCGCCATGCAAAACCTTGTGCATTTCTTTTGCGCTCAAAACCAGATCATCGCTGCCATCTTCCGGAATTAAAAAACCAAAGCCGTCGGGATGTCCTTGCACCTTACCCTTAACCAGATCCAGCTTATCCATCACACAAATAGCACGTTTGCGGTTGCGCATAATCTGACCATCACGCTCCATCGCACGTAGGCGACGATTAAATAAATCTTCTTCGTCTAACTGTATGTGAAAAATGCCACACAATTCTTCTTGCTCAACCGGTACGCCACGCTCTGCCAATATCTGCAAAATATATTCGCGACTCGGTAACGGGTTATCGTATTGCTCGCGCTCACGTTCCAAAAATGGATCAAGTTCGCGTATGTTTTTTTTCTTAGTCGTCATTGACAGTCAATCCTATAGCTATTAAAGTGCGCCCCCTCAAGCAGTGCCCAAGTGGCGGAATTGGTAGACGCGCACGGTTCAGGTCCGTGTGCCGTAAGGTGTGGAGGTTCGAGTCCTCTCTTGGGCACCAAAGCATAACAAGACCGCATCAATGCGATTTCAGCAGATGCGGTTTTTTTATTGCCCGCTTTTCCCGTGTTTCGCGTCAATTGTAAATCGAGCGGCATTCTACACTATGGACATTCCTAGCCTTCGAAGTTCTTTGCGCTACAATTCTCAGCGCATTTCCGACTTTACATTTTTAACAACTTTAACTCTATGGAGCTTGTGATGAAAAACATTTTACTTTTTGCTGGGTTGTTTTTTGCTAGCGCCACATCATTCGCAGCAGTTCAAGGCAAAGAAATTACCTACTCTGCCAACGGCACAACCCTCAAAGGCTATCTTGCCTTTGATGACGCAGTCAAAGGCAAGCGCCCTGGCGTTTTAGTGGTGCACGAATGGTGGGGGCACAATGAATACGCCCGCAAACGCGCACGCATGTTGGCTGAACGTGGCTACACAGCATTAGCAGTGGATATGTATGGCGATGGCATACAAGCACTTCACCCTGCGGATGCAGGCAAATTTGCCGGTGTCGTCAATAAAGACGCCGCACTTGCTAAAGCACGCTTTGAGAGCGCCCTCGATGTTATTAAGAAGGAAAAAACAGTTGATGGTAACTCCATCGCGGCAATCGGCTATTGCTTTGGCGGCTCAGTTGTTTTAAATATGGCTCGTATCGGTGAGCCACTTAAAGTGGTGATGAGTTTTCATGGCGGATTAAGTACGGAGAATCCTGCCACCGCTGGCACCATCAAAGCGCGTGTTGCTTCTTTTACGGGTGAAGATGATCCAATGATTCCAGCAACTCAAGTTACTGCATTTCGTCAGGAAATGGAAAAAGCGGGCGTGATTTATAAAGCGGTGACCTATCCCAATACCAAGCACAGCTTCACCAATCCAGATGCAGATAAATACGGGCAGGAATTTAAACTTCCGCTTGCCTATAACCCTGTTGCAGACAAAGCATCGTGGGACGAAAGCATGGCTTTCCTTGCCGACGCCTTAAAGGCAAAGTAACTTAACTATATAAAAGTCAATTTAATCAAATAGTTAAAAACATAAAAAGCGGCGCATCGTTTAAATCGATGTGCCGCTTCTGCTACCTGTAACGTGCTTTAAACTTCAAACGGATGGCGTAACACAATCGTTTCATCACGATCTGGGCCTGTAGAAACCATATCAACTGGCACTTCGCAAATTTTCGCAATCCGTTCCAAGTAATTTCGAGCCGGCACCGGCAAGTCCTCGTAGCGTTTCACACCTACCGTGCTCGAACTCCAACCGGGCATATCTTCATATACTGGCTCACAACCAACCAATGACTCGGCACCTACTGGAAGAATGTCGCAGAACTCACCATTGATTTTGTAGCCCACACCAATACGCACGATTTCCATGCCATCCATCACATCAAGCTTGGTAACACATAAGCCAGATACACCGTTAATTTGGATTGAGCGTTTTAACGCTGCTGCGTCAAACCAACCACAACGACGAGCACGGCCCGTTGTCGAACCAAATTCATGACCTTTATCTGCCAGATGTTTGCCTACTGGGTCTTGCTTTTCCTCTGCGTCATACAGTTCAGTTGGAAAAGGGCCAGAACCAACACGTGTGGTGTAGGCCTTGGTGATGCCTAAAACATAATGCAATGACTGTGGGCCAACACCAGCGCCAGCACACGCAGCGCCCGATATGCAGTTACTTGAAGTCACAAATGGGTAAGTGCCGTGATCAATATCGAGCAACGTTCCTTGCGCACCTTCAAACAACAGATTTTGCCCAGCCTTATTGGCTTCATACAAAGCACGTGGCACATCCATCACCAATGGCTTGAGGCGCTCAGCTAAAGCCAATGTGTCATCCAAGGTTTTTTGAAAATCGACCGTCTGTGCATTGAAGTAATTTTTCAGCACAAAATTATGGTAATCCAATACTTCACCTAACTTGGCGGCGAAACGTTCGCGGAAAAATAAGTCTTGCAGGCGAATCGCGCGACGCGCCACTTTATCTTCATAAGCTGGGCCAATGCCACGACCAGTTGTGCCAATTTTGGCGGAACCTTTAGCAAGCTCACGCGCTTTATCAAGGGCTTCGTGATAGGGCAAGATAAGGGGGCAGGCCTCAGAAATCCGCAGACGCTCATAAACTTTAATGCCAGCGGCGGCTAATTGATCCATTTCCTTCAGTAACGCTTGTGGCGAAACCACTACGCCATTACCGATGTAGCACATCACATGGTCACGCAAAATTCCGGACGGAATCAAGTGCAGAACAGTCTTCTCGCCATTGATGACCAAGGTATGCCCCGCGTTGTGGCCACCTTGAAAGCGAACTACGCCCTGCGAGTGATCGGTCAACCAATCCACGATTTTCCCCTTACCTTCGTCACCCCACTGCGTACCGATTACCACCACGTTTTTAAACATGTTCATTCCTAATCTGCATTAATTTTTAATTTGTTCAACGACCCACGCGCCATTGCGCAAAACCAATTCGCGATCACAATCCAACTCGGAACGATGCGCCACATTCCCTAGCAAATCAATGACAACCACATGACCTTGCCCGCGTAGCGTTGCAACAACTGCAACCAACGCGTCGTCTTTTTTGTGTGGCGCAAGAATACCTTTAGGTCGAGAAATTTTATTCATCAAGCCATGCAACTGCCGTAGATCCATACTAAATCCGGTGGCAGGACGAGCGCGACCGAAACTCCTGCCAACATCATCGTAACGGCCTCCCAATGCGATCGCGTCGTGACTACCCGCATGGTAAGCGGCGAACACCATACCGCTGTGATAGTGATAGCCGCGTAGCTCAGCTAAATCAATACCAATATGCTGTGCGAAGGGTTGCAACTGCAATGCAGCTTTCTCTAACTCATCTAATGCCGTCGTCAATTCAGCACTCTGCGGCAATTCTTTACGCGCACGTTGCAATACTTCTAAACCACCATATAGCTCTGGCAAGATAAGCAAAGCAGCTTGAGTTTTAGCATCCAAACTTACCACTAAGCTCTTCAACGTCGCCACATCTTTACTTTGCAAAGCAGTAAACAGTTCAGCCTCTAACTCATCATCAACTGCTGCATTTTTCAGCAATGCATTAAACACGGCAACATGGCCCAAATCTAGATGCACGTCCTCAATGCCCAGCAGCGCTAATGATTGCAACATCAACTGCTGAATTTCCAGATCGCTTTCTAATCCGGCATGACCGTACAATTCTGCACCAATTTGTAGCGGCTCACGGGTACGCATCAAACCAGATGGCTGCGTATGCAACACACTGCCCGCATAACATAAACGAGTCACCCCTTGGCGGTTCAACAAGTGGGCGTCAATACGCGCGACCTGAGGAGTGATGTCCGCACGCAAGGCAAGCGTACGTCCGCTCAATTGATCAACCAACTTGAAAGTGCGCAAATCCATATCTGCACTCTCATTGATCAACAGTGACTCAGCATATTCAAGCAATGGAGGCGCAACCAATTGATAGCCCGATAAGCGCAGAAATTCCAGCACCTCACGGCGCATGCCTTCAATTCGCCAGGCTTCGTCTGGCAATATGTCTTGAATATTTTCGGGTAACAACCAATTTGGCATTCTTTATTTCATCCAATATATCAGCAACAATCCACTCAACATCAATGACAGTCCGA
Organism: Gallionellaceae bacterium; assembly: GCA_030690855.1. Lineage (GTDB taxonomy): Bacteria > Pseudomonadota > Gammaproteobacteria > Burkholderiales > Gallionellaceae > PALSA-1006. The sequence goes on along the minus strand of JAUYFR010000354.1, from coordinate 2,722 downwards.
TAAAGCGCATTTGGCCATCCTGTAACTGCGATAACTTACCTAAGGTTTGGCGCCAGCTCTCTGGAAACAGAAATGGCATGATTCCTTCAAATACCAACATCAGTCCCAACGCCGCTAGCCAGTAATCCCCCATTTAAACTACTTACCACCTTTATTTGGGTTCTTTAAATATTTGAAGAAAGCCGAGCTTGGGTCTAGCACCATGACATCGCTCTTGTTTTTGAAGGTCTGTTTATACGCTTCCATGCTGCGATAAAACGCAAAGAACTCAGAATTTCGGCCGAACGCGGATGCATAAAGTGCAGAAGCCTTAGCATCACCCTCACCCTTAAGCTTTTGCGCATCACGATATGCTTCAGCCAATGTGACTTCGCGCTGCTTATCTGCATCAGCCCGAATTTTTTCACTTTCCGCATTACCTGTTGCGCGTAGCTCATTGGCGACACGCTTACGTTCCGCATCCATACGACGATAAACGGACTCACTAATTTCCATTGGGAAATCGACACGTTTAATGCGCACATCAAGCACTTCAACACCAATTTTACGTGCATCGATGTCAGTTTTTTCCTGCACTACTTTCATCAACTCTTCGCGCTTACCCGATACCACCTCATGAATGGTGCGCTTACCGAACTCTTCACGCAGTGTGCCATTTACAGTTTGATTTAAACGAGTTTGTGCGCGAATCTCATCACCGCCCACACTGATGTAATACTGCTTCACATCAGCAATGCGCCATTTAACATAAGAATCCACCAGTACGTTTTTCTTTTCAGCAGTAATAAAACGTTCTGGCTCCTCTCCATCCAGCGTCAAAATTCTCGACTCAAAAAAGCGTACGTTCTGCACCAGAGGAACCTTAAAATACAAACCAGGTTCTGTTTTTTCGCCGACGACCTCACCCAACTGAAATACGATTGCCATCTGACGTTGGTCGACCACGAACGTACTCATGCTCAGCAAGACCAGCGCAACAATTGTGCCGACCAATAGATTTCCTAAATTAGCTTTCATTATCTTGCCTCCCTATCTCGGCTGCGTAACGGCTCTCGCCCAGACGGTATTACGGGTTCATTTAGTGATGGTGATTGGGGTGCAACTTGCTCGTTATTATTAGCAGGCTTGCCGGCCGCCACTTGCGCATCCGTCGCCGTAGCACCTGTGCTTTGAATCAACTTATCCAAAGGCAGATATAACAAGCTGCCGTTGCCACTTTTTTGATCGACCAAAACTTTGCTACTGCTAGTCATAATCTGCTGCATCATGTCGATATACATGCGCTCACGAGTCACCTGTGGCGCTTTTTCATACTCCACCAAAATTTGCTTAAAGCGACTTGCGTCACCCTCCGCATTGGCGATCACACGCTGCTTATAGCCTTCAGCTTCTTGCATCAAACGAGCCGCAGCACCTTTTGCTTTTGGCACCACATCATTAGCATAAGCTTGGCCTTCATTTTTTTGACGTTCGCGATCTTGACCTGCCTTTACTGCATCATCAAAGGCCGCTTGCACCTGCTCGGGAGGTTGAGCATTCTGCATCGTCACTTTGCTCACCAAAATTCCAGACTTGTAACGATCAAGAATTTCTTGAACCAACTTAGTGGTTGCAGCGGCGACTTGCTCGCGTCCTTCGTACAACACAAAGTCCATCTTGCTTTTGCCAACTACTTCACGGATTGCAGTTTCTGCAGCTTGGCGAACGCTCTCATCAGCAGAACGATTATTAAAAAGATAATCGCCAGGATCCTTTAAAAAGTACTGAACCGCAAATTGAATATCAACGATGTTTTCATCATCCGTCAACATCAATGATTCTTTCAGCATTTTGTTTTTAACATTTTCACGATAGCCAATTTCCATGGTGCGAACTTGGCTTAAGTTCACCACTTCAACGGCCTCAATAGGATATGGTAAATGCCAACGTGGACCGGCCTCAGTCGCCTCAAGATATTTACCAAAACGCAAAACAACACCGCGCTGGCTAGCATCAACAATGTAGAAACCGCTAGCGGCCCAAATCAAAGCGACGATGATGGCAATGAGCCCAATGCTGCCACCTAAGCCACCAATTGGGTTTCCACCCGAACCTGAACCAGAGCCGCCCTTGTTCGGAGCACCGCCTGTTAGCTTGGCAAATAACGCCTCAACCTTTTTATTCAGATTGCGCACAACCTCTTCTAAGTCTGGTGGGCCGCCACTATTTTTGTTGCCCCATTGCGGATCATTCAATCCCATAAATTTATCCTGCCTTTAGTTGAATCAATTGTTATTCAGAGGGTGCCACGCTTGAGGCGGCGCTGTTACTGCTGGTAAATCCCTTACGTCAATAATCGCCGCTCGCAATTCATCTAATCCTGCACCTGATTTTGCACTCAAATAAACGGCGGAGATATTACCATATTCGTCATGCTTAACCGATGGTGGCAAACCCTGTAAATCTATTTTGTTGTACACCACAATCTGCCGAATATCATTGGCGCCAATCTCAGCCAAAACCTTATTTACCTCAGCAACTTGATCGTGACGCTCAGGGCTATTGACATCAACCACGTGCAGTAGCAAATCCGCATGGGTTGTTTCTTCTAGCGTGCTGCGAAAAGCTGCCACTAGTCCATGCGGCAAATGACGAATAAAGCCAACGGTATCAGACAAAATGACCTGCACTTTACTTTCGCCCTCTAAAAATAATTTTCTAGATGTTGTGTCCAAGGTAGCAA